>DMUD01000080.1 GCA_003476475.1 Cytophagales bacterium
TCATGTATTTGTCGAAAAAAAAGTGTATGAAAAGGCAAGTGCCATAATTAGAACCAACACCGATGGCATGGTCGATAGTGTACATTTAGAAAAAGGAAATATTACAAAAATAGGAAATAACCGTTTTCTTACGCTGAAATTGTCGATTGCTCCTTTGTCTGGTCAAATCGTTGCAGAAAAAGTGAAAAAAGACACCACTCGTTCGAAAAGTTCATTGCACAAGGAATTTGCCAAAGCCAAGAAAAGGCAGAACAAAGAACTTCCTGATTTAGAAAACGATTCCTTCGACAGTAAAGGAGGAACTCAAGTACATGTGGTTGAATTTCCTTTGACCATCCATTTTCAATTCAATACTGTCGACATAGTGGAAGCAGACCAACCTATTTTGGACAGTTTAGTCGAAATATTGAAATCCGATTCACGTATCAAAATCGATTTCACTACCCATACCGACTGGTTTGGCAGTGACGAATACAACATGAAGCTTTCATACAAGAGGGCTACTTTTATAAAAAACTACATAGCCTTGAAAGGTATAAGCTTGAAACGAATATCAGGTCATGGTTTGGGTGAAACTATTCATGTAGCGCCCAATGCCCATCCTGATGGTAGCGACAATCCTGAAGGACGCCAATTGAATCGGCGAACGAATATCAAGTTAATATCAAGCAGCTAGTTTTTTCTTCCGTATGAATATAGTAGTTTTGTAGGCTTAAGATGAGGCTGTAAGTTATCATTCATATTCGATTCACAAAATGGCGTCCCAAAAAGAAAATACCAAGACAAAAAAGGAGCAAGTTGCAATTTCTAACGAAAATGTGGCTACAGCTCCAATTTCTTCGTTTATCGAAGACCCTTTAGACCAAGCCGAAAGTTTTTACAACAAATACAAAAAACAACTCAACCTGGGAGGATCTATTCTTGTGGGGGTAATAGCCGCTTTTTTGGGTTGGAAGTATTATATAGGTAGCCAAGAAAGCGAGGCTCAATCTCAAATGTTTCAAGCAGTGTATTATTTTGAAGCAGACTCTTTGAGCAAAGCTTTAAATGGCGATGGAAACTATCCTGGCTTAATTGAAATTGCAGATGATTATGGTTTGACCAATGCGGGTAATTTGGCCAAATTCTATGTTGGAACTGTTTTTTTGAAGCAAGGAAAGTATGAAGATGCTATCAGCTATCTGAAAGATTTCAGTAGCAACGACTTGTTAGTACAAGCACGTGCTTACAGTCTTTTAGGCGATGCCCACTTGGAATTGGCTCATTATGCCGAGGCAGTAAATTATTACCACAAAGCATCCAATTTCAAACCAAACAAGGAGTTTACTCCTATCTACATGATGAAATTGGCTTTGGCACAAGAGAAAAACAAGGATATAGAAGGAGCACTTAGCACTTACAATTTAGTTTTGGAAAAATATCCCAACAGTGCTATTGCCACCGATGCAAAAAAATACAAAGGATATTTAGATTCCTCAATAGAAAAATAATTTTTTAATTGTGGAGTAGAGAAAGAATTAGTTATGGAATGAAAATGGACTAGCGATAGGCGCTAGTCCATTTTTTTTGGCGCAAAGATATTTTTACTTTTGAACACAATCTTCCCTAATTTTAAGACGTTTGCAACAGAGCAGTATCACTATATTATGCGATTATTAGTACTCATTTTTATTTTTTCTGCATTTGCTAGCACAGCACAACAACTAAACAACAATTTTACAGCACCTATTACTTCTCTTTATTCCGATACCACGCCCAATTTGGACTTACTGCCAAAGAAAAAGCGAGATTTCAAGATGAAGGAGAAGAAAATACCCAAAACGGTTTTTTATGGAATTAAAACCAAACGAGGATATACAATCACAGGCAAGGGCAAAGGGAAAGTAATCGAATTGTTTTATTACATACCCAAATGGAAAGACCCCGACCAATATGTGCCTGTGGTATATTGGTTCAATTTGAAAAAGAAAAAGGTAATGAACACGCCTATTTTGGAAAAGGACCAAAAATACGCTCGACTTTTGCATGGCCCTTATTTGAAAAAAACGTCGTATAGTATTGTAGAGGATGGGATTTTTTACGTGGGGAGTAAACACGGCCGTTGGGAAAAATACGATGCCAATGATGTACTCGTAGAAAAGATAAAATATTTTAGAGGTTGGACCCGAGAGTCGCTCATAAGCTACTACGACCAAGATAGAAAAAAAATTCAAGAGATTGTTCCCATAATAAACGGGTCAAAAACTGGCAAATATTATCGTTATTTCGAAAGTGGTCATATTGCAGAAGAGGGCACTTATGCCGAAGGCAATAAAATAGGGCAATGGTTTGAATACTATGACGATAGAAAAAAAAGGAAAAAAATTATCCAATATCCTAAAGATGCCTATGATACCACCACTCAGCCTGTTTTGTTGAAAGAATGGGATACAACAGGCAAACTAATCTATGACAAAGCATCAAAAGAACAGTTGGGCAAACAAAACGAAAAGAGTAAGAAAAAGAAATAGTATTTAGTACTTGTATTTGCTGCCCCAAAGTTGGTTTAATCGCTCACGCATTTCGTTTTCTCTCGCATTGTTGCCTGGTTCGTACAAAAGGCTACCAGTCAGTTGTT
>DMUD01000148.1:0-19092 GCA_003476475.1 Cytophagales bacterium
CCCCTAAAAAGGCGGTTAGAATTGGTAGCTCACTTGGTAGAGCAATACACTTTTAATGTATGGGTCCTGGGTTCGAATCCCAGCGGGATCACAAAATTTTTAGAGAATAAAAAACCCCTCTCATGAGGGGTTTTTTATTCAATCTTCCCTTAGTTTTTAATTTATGAATATTCTTTCACAAATTACCCTCGGCAAGTACAAGGAAGTAGAGGAAAGGAAAGAGATGGTTACCCTAAAATCGTTGGAAAACAGCGAATTTTTTGGTCGCAATACGGTATCGCTTAAAAATGCACTTGAAAATTCGAATGGCAAGCATGGCATCATTGCCGAGTTCAAACGCAAGTCGCCATCTAAAGGGATTTTCAGTGAAAAATTCGAGCCTGTGGCTATAGCCAAAAGTTATGTCGAGGCAGGGGCTACAGCATTGTCTATCCTTACCGATGGACCATATTTTGGAGGTAGCAGCGAGGATTTGATGGCAGTGCGTCGTACCCAAAACGTGCCCATTTTGCGCAAGGATTTTATGGTGGATGAATACCAAATGGTAGAGGCCAAAGCGTGGGGCGCCGATGTGGTATTGCTGATTGCGGCAGCCATCGATTCTGCTTTACTGAATCGTCTGGCCAAGTTTGCCAAATCTTTGGGATTGGAAACATTGCTCGAAATACATGAAATTCAAGAACTGGAAGGCAATTTGAGCGAATACATAGACATAGTGGGTGTCAATAATCGCAACCTTAAAGATTTCACGGTCGATATCGAACGTTCTATTCGAGCCGTAGAACATATTCCGGCTCATTTCACTCGCATTTCTGAAAGCGGCATTTCAAGACCCGAAACGATTACCCATCTCAAAGGCTTCGGCTATAAAGGATTTCTTATGGGAGAGGCTTTTATGCAAACCCCCAGTCCCGAATACGCCATAAGAAAATTTGTGGAAGCGCTCCAATAAAAAATACAAGTGAAATGACCAATTCTGTTTCTAAAAAACGAATTAGTCGTTATTTCTTTTGCAAATTGCGTTGTTATTTCTCTTGGCTGCCTTTGGGCATTTTAGTATTTGCACACAATGGTTCATTTAGGAATTGGAAATTTAGGGCATCTTAGCATCATCATTTCCTTTGTCACTTCTTTGGTGGCATTTTGGGCTTTTTTTAAAGCAAGCAAGGAAGTAAACGACTCCGCTTCGTGGCAGTCTTTCGGTAAAATAGCATTTGGCATACATGCCCTATCGATATTGGCTATTGTGGTCTCACTTTTTGCGATTATCTATAACCACTATTACGAATATCATTATGCCTGGGAACATTCCTCCAACCATCTGCCCACACAATACATGATTTCATGTTTTTGGGAAGGGCAAGAGGGCAGTTTCTTGCTTTGGATTTTTTGGCACATGGTATTGGGATTCTTTGTGTTGCGTGCGCAGAAGAAATGGGCAATGCCCTCCATGGCTGTTTTTATGTTGGTTCAGGCATTTCTTTGTTCCATGATTTTGGGCGTAGTGGTGGGTAACCTTAAAATAGGTAGTTCGCCATTTATACTCTTGCGCGACTACATGCAAGAAGCGCCTATTTTCAAAATGAACCCCAACTATGTGCCAGAAGACGGCACTGGACTGAATCCTCTATTGCAAAACTATTGGATGGTGATTCATCCACCTACACTTTTTTTGGGTTTTGCGCTTTGCTTGGTTCCTTTCAGTTTTTGCATTGCTGGGTTGTGGAAAAAAGAATACCGAGAGTGGATAGACTTTGCCTTGCCTTGGTCGCACGTGGCGGCTTTGGTTTTGGGACTTGGGATTATGATGGGAGCGTATTGGGCTTACGAAACGCTCAATTTTGGGGGCTATTGGAATTGGGACCCTGTCGAAAATGCAGTTTATGTTCCTTGGCTTATTCTTGTGGCGGCCATTCACGCAATGATGGTGTACAAACAAAAGGGAGCTTCCCTGCACACAGCTATGCTCTTGGTCATTTCAGCTTTCCTCTTGGTTTTGTACTCTACATTTTTGACCCGTAGTGGCATATTGGGCAATGCCTCTGTACATTCTTTCACCGATTTGGGACTTTCTGGACAGTTGCTCCTCTATCTTACTTTTTTTGTAGTGTTGGCTATTGTATTGCTTGTTCTACGTTGGAGAGAAGTGCCCGCATCTGCCAAAGAAATCGCCACCTATTCTAAAGAATTTTGGCTTTTTTTGGGCATTGTCACGCTTTGCCTTACGTCTTTTCAGGTATTGGCCATGACGTCTATACCTGTTTACAATGCGATATTGAAAACGTTTGGCATTGCCTCTAAAATGGCGCCCCCCGCCGACCAGATAGGGTATTACGGCGCTTGGCAAATGTGGTTTGGAATGGCTATTTGTTTGCTTTCGGCAGTGGCGCAGCATTTTTTTTGGCAAAAAATGGACAAGCAAAAACTTTGGCAAGCCTTGTATATCCCACTTATCCTTACACTTCTTTTTTCCACTGCCCTCATCACCCTTACCGATGTGCATGACTGGAAATATATGCTTTTGCTTCTCGTAAGCTGTTTTACGATTTTTTCCAACTCTAAAGTGTTATTAAAGCTATGGAATGCCAATTTAAAATTGGCAGGTGGTGCTATTGCCCACATAGGGGTGGGAGTGATGTTGTTGGGGATTTTGTATTCAGCGGGATATTCTAAAGTGGTGTCTCTTAATGCTTCTGGATTAGTCTATTCTAAAGATTTTAGCACCGACATGAACAAAGAAAATGTTTTGCTCTTTTACAAGCAACCTACCCAAATGGGCGATTTTCAACTGTCGTACAAGGGTGCTTGTTTGGAAGCGAAAGGGTTTTCTGGCTATGTACCAAAATCTAAATTGCAGCCTACTGCCGACATGTACAAACAAGTAGCAGCAGACACTATCAAGTTCCAAAACAAAATCTATTTCAAAAAAGGCGACACCTTGGAAGTATCGCCTGAAAACACATATTATGAAGTTGAATTCATAAATAGTTCGGGAAAAAGTTTCACGCTTTATCCCCGAGCCCAAGTCAATCCTCAAATGGGGTTAATCGCATCGCCCGATATTCTCAGAGAGTGGGATTCCGATCTTTACACCCATGTTTCGTCGGTACCCGACCCACAAGAGGCCAAAGAGTGGAGCGAACAGCAAGAACAAAAATTGTCTATAGGCGATACTTTTTTCCTAAACGACTATGTGGCCGTTTTCAAAGGAGTAGAAAAATTGGACAAGGTAGAAGGGGTGCAATTTCAAGGAAACGAAATAGCCTTGCAAACCAATGTAGAGGTGATTACGAAAGACGGCACATTGAAACTTGAACCTAAGTTGTTGATTAAAAATAACATGTTGGGCAGAATGGCCGACGAGAAAAATGAGCTGGGCATTCGCTTGGCGATTCAAAATGTGATACCCGAAGAAAACAAGTTTGTTTTTGCTTCACAAACCACCCAAAAGGAATGGATTATTTTAAAAGCCTTGCAAAAGCCTTACATCAACCTGCTTTGGTTGGGCACATTGCTAGTCTTGCTTGGTTTCGGATTGAGTATTTGGCGAAGAATGAATGTAGTGCATTAACCAAATTTGTGGCGCATTGCCTACTTTTCGTCAACATTTCAAGCGTATCTTTATCCTGCAATGTTCAATTCAATTCGGTTATTGTGGTTTTTTCTAATGCCTCTCCCTTTTTTGCAGGCACAAGACACCTTGATATTCGTAAAATCGGTGCCTGCCATTGGACTTGACAAGGTTTCGCAAGACAATTACGGGCATTTGTACATTAGCGACAAAAAAGGCAATATCAATAAATACGATTCTACGGGCAAGTTCCTGATGAACTATTCACCCCAAAAGCTAGGAATGGTTACGCTATTGGAGGCATTTAATACTATCAAAATATTTGTCTTCTATCGCGATTTCCAAGAATATCTCATGCTCGAACGGTTTCTGGGCCCCATGCCGTATTTGCCACTTAAAGAAGAACAAATAGGATTTGCGCGCCTTGCCACTTTGGCCAACGATTACAACCTGTGGGTGATAGACGAAACTGATTTCAGCTTGAAAAAGTACGATCGCCAGTTCAATAAAGTCTTGTACAAAACCGCATTAGATTTGATTTTGGATGCCCGCGATTACGACATTACTTTTTTGCGCGAATACCAAAACAACCTTTACATAAACGACCGCTATTCGGGCATCTTGGTTTTTGATGTGTTTGGTTCGTACAAGAAAAAAATTTCTTTCAAAGGGCTCGATTTTTTTGCCTTCCATGAAGACGAAATGTACTATTTGCAAAATGATACAATACAATTTTTTCACTTGTATTTGCTCTCTAATAGAAGCATCCCCTTGCCTTTAAAAGCAAAATATGTAAAAGTGTTGGTGTATAACCGCAAGCTGTATGCCATTCGTCCCGATGGGATAGACATTTACCAAATTCAAAAAAGATGATTACTGTAAAAAGATTCACATTCAACGCACTGCAAGAAAACACCTATGTTTTGTATGACGAAACAAAAGAATGTGTGATAATAGACCCAGGATGTTATGACAAACAAGAGCAGAATGAACTCGCTGCTTTTATTGAAAATCATTCCCTAAAACCCGTACACCTTCTCAACACTCATTGTCATGTAGACCATGTGTTGGGAAACTATTTTGTGGCCGACAAGTACAATCTCACGGTTGAAACCAGTAGTGTGGAAGAAGCGCAATTGCAAAGCGTGAAGGCCTATGCCCCTATTTATGGCTTTACACAATACTCCCCTGTAGAAACGGTGATGCACATAGAAGCAGGAAAAAAAATTGTTTTTGGCCAAAGTGCACTAGAGATACTTTCAGTACCCGGACACAGTCCTGGTCATTTGGCTTTCTGGGACAAAAAACTAGGCATTTGTTTGGCTGGTGATGTTTTGTTTCAGGGTAGCATAGGCCGTTCCGACTTGCCGGGTGGCAATTATCAAACCTTAGAAAAGAGTATTAGAGAGGTGATGTACACCCTTCCGAATGAAACTATTGTGTATCCTGGCCATGGGCCTGAGACCACAATTGGCTACGAGAAAAAGAACAATCCTTTTGTACGTGCATAGGGTATTTATCTCCACATTTTTTCTACCTCTGCCCTAATCATTATTTCCCAGTTTGCATATTCCTTTGCCGAAGGGTGCAGCCCGTCTTCACACACAAGACTAGGGTCTTTTTCCATATTCAATGAACTGTTAAAAATGTCCGCTACTGGTAATTTGCGTTTTTTTGCTTCACTTTTTATAATTTGGTTGAACAATTCGATGTCCTTGTGCGCATTTCGTCCGTGGGTATAATTTTTTCCGTTGGGTGTCACCGAAAAATCGGGGATAGTGATGAGCAGTAATTTACTTTTGTCGGGCAATCTATTTTGGATGTAATCCAATATGTTCACCAATTGCACTTTGAACTCTTTTTCGGTACGCCCTTGCACATAATCGTTTACTCCTATAAGCAAAGTAACCAAGTTGGGCTTTTTCTTGTCTATTTCGGGAAGTTCTTCGCGTGTCAAATCGTCGGTAGTGTAGCCTGTCACTGCAGGGTTGCCCAATAGTTCAATCGCCATTCCTTGTTTCCGCAAATTATCGGTGAGTATTGTAGGCCAAGATTGAGCTGCAGGTACACCTTCGCATATGGTGTAGGAGTCTCCTAGTGGAAGAAATTGTATCAAAGGTGGATTTTTATGAGCCTTAAACAAATAAAACAAGCGCACAAGAATAATCAAAAATAAGCCATAGTAAAATGACACAGCTATTCGGCAATGTCATCATACTACATAAATTTAGGATTTAAAGAGATTCAATATCTATATTTACAGCCTGATTTAAACAATTTTTTTACGAATTAGACAGTAAAATAAAATGGCATCTTACGATTTGATAGTAATAGGAGCAGGGCCAGGTGGTTATGTGGCAGCCATTAGGGGCGCGCAACTTGGACTTAAAACCGCGATAATTGAAAAAGCAGAGTTGGGAGGGGTTTGTTTGAATTGGGGTTGTATTCCTACCAAGGCCTTGCTGAAATCTGCGCAAGTGTTCGAATACATACATCACGCCAAAGATTACGGCATTGAAGTGCCAAATGCCAAAGCCGATTTTCCCGCCATTGTGAAACGCAGCCGAGAGGTAGCCAGCGGCATGAGCAAAGGCATTCAGTTTTTGATGCGCAAAAACAAAATTGAGGTCATAGAAGGTTCTGCTAAACTTACCAAAGACAAAAAAGTAGAAGTTACCTCAAAAGATGGTTCGAAAACAACACACGAGGCCAAACATACTATTTTGGCTACCGGCGGTCGTGCGCGTGCGTTGCCCAATGTGCCCATAGATGGAAAAAAAGTGATTGGCTATCGCGAGGCCATGACCTTGCCCGTCCAGCCCAAGTCGATGATAGTGATGGGTTCGGGAGCTATTGGAGTTGAATTTTCTTATTTCTACGCCACATTGGGAACCAAAGTAACCATTGTGGAATTTATGCCACGAATTGTTCCGGTAGAAGACGAGGAAGTGTCCAAGCAACTAGAAAAATCGTTCAAAAAAGCGGGTATCGACATTCTGACCAATTCCTCGGTAGAATCGGTCGACTCGAGTGGTCAAGGATGCAAAGTGAAGGTAAAAACACCTGATGGAGAAAAAATATTGGAAGCCGATATCGTGCTTTCGGCGGTAGGCGTTATGGCAAACATTGAAGGACTAGGCCTGGAAGAAGCAGGCGTGGCTACCGACAAAGGAAAAGTGCTGGTAGATGATTTCTACAAAACCAACATACCCGGTATTTACGCCATAGGCGATATTGTGAAAGGCCAAGCCTTGGCGCATGTCGCTTCTGCCGAAGGCATTATTTGTGTGGAAAAAATAGCAGGTCATCATCCCGAACCGCTCAACTACGGCAATATTCCAGGTTGCACCTACTGTTCGCCTGAAATTGCCTCAGTGGGCATGACCGAAAAACAAGCCAAGGAAGCTGGTTATGAATTGAAAATTGGCCGATTCCCATTTTCGGCCTCGGGCAAAGCCAGTGCGGCAGGCGCAAAAGACGGTTTTGTAAAAATCATTTTCGATGCCAAGTACGGCGAATTGTTGGGTTGCCACATGATAGGAGCCAACGTGACTGAGATGATTGCCGAAATAGTGGTGGCACGCAAACTGGAAACTACAGGCCACGAGATGATAAAGGCCGTGCATCCGCACCCTACCATGAGCGAAGCTATTATGGAAGCTTCTGCCGACGCTTATGGCGAAGTCATTCACTTGTAACTTTGACAAGAGACATAAAAAAGCCCGAAAGAAATTTCGGGCTTTTTTTATTCCAAAAAACGAAATTTCTCTTCTGGACTTGGCAATCGGCAGGTTTCTTTTTTCCCAAACAAACGGTAGCGTTTTTTTGCGACAAAGTCGTAAAGTTTGTCCCTTAGAAAAGTTGGCAAAAGGTAGCATATTTTGGCAACCAAATAGATACCTCCCAATGTGGTCATAATTTTCAAAGCCGCATTCGATTTTGTATGAAATTTACCTTTTGTGTAAAGAATCACACTATCAGGTAAGGTAAGCTTTTCTGTCTCGACAAGCATTTTGAACGTTTTTCCCTGTAAAGGGGCAAACAGAAATTGTTGTTTCTTGTCGGCTTTGATGATAAAATCCACAAAGCGGTTGCAAAGCCCGCAAACACCGTCAAAAAAAATAATAGGTTGTGTAGTGCCGGGTTGCATGAAATATAGAGCGAATTTTTATTGACCAAATTTCTCGATATTTTGAAATATATTTGAGTTTGAGTCCGTTTTAATTTCAACCGTAGCTTTAGCTTGTTCATAAAATCAATTCAAAAAAATCCTATTTGGTTGCTATGCCTTCTTGCGTGGGTAGCCTTGCCCTCTTGCAACACATTTATTGGAAAAGCGTACGAAAACACCACAGGCCGTTATAACTCTTATTTTTTAGCCAAGGAAAAAATGAAGGAGGTAGATGTGGCTCTGAAAAATAATGCCAAGGATGATTATCACAAGATTTTAAGTATTCATTATTTTTCAGATTCTCTTTTTGGCACTTCCCAAAATGCCGCTCTTGAAACAGTTTTCAAATATGCTTCTTGGTCGGTGCGATGGCACAAGCGCAGCAAATGGGCCGACAACAGCTACATTCTCATTGGAAAGGTGCGGCATTACCAATATAATTACAAAGACGGTTTAGAAACTTTCAAGTATGTAAATTCTACCAGTCCCAGTGCGCGCGAAAGACACGAAGCGCTTATTCAACTCATGCATTTCTTTACCGATTTTGGCGAAATGGACAACGTGAAATATGTCATCGAATTTTTGGATCAGGAAAAAGAAATGACCAAAAAAAACAGACGCGATTATTTGGTGGCAAAGGCCTCTTACTATCAGTTGGCGCACGATTATAAAAAAGTGCATGAGTTGCTCGATACCGTTTTGCCTTTGTGCCGCCTAAAGCACGACAGGGCGAAACTTAGCTTCATAAACGGGCAAGTAGTGGAGAAACTTAAAGAAGAAGCAACAGAAAAAAGCCAGTTGCTGGCTTTTGATGCAGATGACGAGGCCTACAAAAACTACAAGTTAACGATTAAAGCGAATCCAAAATATGAATTATTGTTTAATGCAAAAATGAATTTGATGCGTGTAAAAAAACATAATGGGCTTGAAGATTTGAACAAGGCGCGCAATTACTACAATTTGATGTTGGTCGATTTGAAAAATACCGAATACAAAGACCGCATTTATTACGATTTTGCAAATTTTGAACGCAAAAACAAAGAATTTGCAAAAGCAGAAGCGTATTATAAAAAATCGGCGCATTATGCCACCAATAATACAAGACAAAAAGCCTACACTTATTTGGCTACCGGTGAAATGTATTATGATGAACTAGAGCGTTTTGAGGACGCCAAGCTTTATTACGACAGTGCCATAGCTTTTTTGCCAAAAGACCACAAAAATTATGCGCGCATATATCGTCGCCAGCGTATTTTGAATGACTTTGTCGAGCACCTGACCACGGTGCGTTTGGAAGATAGCCTACAAAAATTGGCTAAAATGGAGCCAACGCAATTGGGCCTGTTTATAGACGAGTACATTGCAAAAGAAGAAAAAAGGCTGAATGAAGAAGCAAAACGCCTAGCCAAACTTGCCAAAAAGAGCGAAAATGCTCAAAGCCCTTTCAAAGACGATTTTGCAATGAACGACCCCAATGCAGCAGCGGGCGCAAACAATAACACCCCAGCTGGTTTCAATACTGCCCAGGCTACAGTATTTTATTTTTACAACAAAAATTTTGTCGCACAAGGCAAAATCGAATTTCAACAGAAATGGGGCAGGAGGAGATTGGAAGATTTTTGGCGCATAAGCAACAAAGAGTCTGAATATTCAGACCGCAATGAAAATCAAACGGTGCCAACAGATACCAGCAAAGGATTGGTGGCGGGTGGCAAAAATGCCGACAAAGAGAGCCCCCAGAATGTCAAAGAAGACAAAGACGATTTGGAAAAAATAAAAATCGACAAGGAAGAGTTATTGGCAAAATTGCCTCTTGGTCCACAGAAAATGGAGGCTTCAAACGAAAGATTGCAAAAATCTGTTTTCAATTTGGGTAAAATATACAACCAACACCTGAATGAGCCCGATAATTCTATTAAGTCAATGGAGCGACTTATTCGCGATTTTCCCGAAAATGAAAACGTCCCTGAGGCCCATTATGCCATTTACCTCATTTGCAAAGTAAAAGATGCTGACAAAGCGCAGATGCATAAAAATATTTTGTTGAATAATTACCCCCAATCGCTGTATGCCAAACTTTTAAAAAATCCCAATTATTTGACCGAAAACAAAATTCAAAACCAGCAAATTATGGCACGATACCGTGTGGCGTTTCAACGGTACTCGGCAAAAAATTACAAGGAGGCCGATTCCTTGTTTGCACTCATCCAACAAGACTATCCAGAAAGCGAATACGGCCAAAAAATAGAGTTGATTCGTTCCCTCATGAAGGCTCGTTCGGGCAGAAGGGAAGACTACCGAAACGAATTACAAAAATTTATAGACAAGCATCCGAAAGGCCCTTATCATGATTATGCGCAAGCTTTGATAGACAAATACGAAGGCAGAATGCCAAAGAAACAAGGTGCCGATTCCGTAGAAGTTGCTCCGCCAATACCAACTATTGAACATGACCAGCACCATGAACCAGAACATCTTCCCATGGAACCCGACTCATCGCACCCCCCCATTCCTGAAGAAATTCAAAAATTGATAGACGAACAGAAAAGAAAAATAAATTCAAACGGAGGGACAGTGCCTCCAAAGGCTGTCCCCGAAAAGAAGGGATTCTAATGAGCACTAATCGCTACAATACTTCCTGTTTTTTGTGCATTTGCTTGCTTTTTTTCTTCTTTTTATCGTGCCGAAAAAAATCCAGTGATGTTGTGTCGCAAGTGTGTACTTATGTACCTACTTATGTCGATACCACCCTGAATCTAAAAGATATTTCATTGTTTAATTTGCGCACCAAAGGATATGCCTACATAAAAGCTGGTTCAAGGCGCATCATTTTATACAAGGAATCGGACACGCAATATACCGCGTTCGATAGGGCTTCTAGTTACAAAATGGCTCAGGTTGGTTGCATGTTGGTGGTAGATACAACCGCTTTTTTTATGAAAGATACCTGTAGTGGATCTAAATTCGATTTCAAAGGCAATGTGATACAAGAACCCGCCATTTGTCCCTTGTTGGAGTATTCTACCACATTTGTGGGCAATGACCAGTTGCGCATTTACCACACAGGTCAATAATTTCAAGCTTTTTCTATTCAGGCATAATCTCGTCCTTCTTTTGTACTTTTGTAAGACTTCGATTTAATAGTAGTTTTTCGATAGCAATTACTTTCAACCCAACATTTCATGCAAACCCGCAAGTCAAAATTTGCCAAATCGGAAAATAGGAATAACAAGCCTAAAACAGATTCCCGAAAAGGATTTGATTTCAAACACAAAAAATCGGAAGGTAAAGACACCTTTTCCTATTTGCGCAAAACCAATGAAAATGTTTTGAATGATAGAGATCGAAACCTTAAAAGTACACGTTTCAATAATTCCTTTGGGAAAAGCAGCAAGGAGGTAATTGAAAAAGACCGAAAAGCCAATCAGTCGGACAACTCAAAACGCACCTCGACTGAAAGGGAAGAAAATAAAAAAAATGGTACAAGTCACTCGCACGATTTTGCCAAAAAAACCAAGCATCAATCGGCCCCTTCTGACGAATCTTTGGGAATACGGCTGAACCGATACATTGCCAATTGTGGTGTTTGTGCGCGTAGGGAAGCCGATAATCTGATTCAACAAGGCGAAATATATGTTAACGGAAAGATTATGACCGATTTTTCTTACAGGGTTCAGCCAGGAGATTCAGTGCGATACGGTAGCAAATTGCTGAAGCGTGAGAAGTTCGTGTACATTTTGTTGAACAAACCCAAAGACTTCCTTACTACGACCGAGGATCCTGAAGGGCGCAAATCGGTGATGGATTTGGTCAAAGATGCGACCAACGTACGCTTGTATCCTGTGGGTAGGTTGGACCGTAATACTACAGGGTTGCTACTTTTGACCAATGATGGCGATTTGACCGACAAACTCATGCATCCCTCTTACAAGGCCAAAAAAATATATCAAGTGGATTTGGACAAGCCTTTTTCAGATACCGACTTGCAAAAAATTCGCCAAGGAGTAGTGCTGGAAGATGGTCCTATGAGAGCAGATGATGTAGAAATTGTGTCGCCAGACAGAAAGCGTGTGGGAATAGAAATACATTCAGGTCGAAATCGAATTGTACGTCGAATTTTTGAACATTTGGGCTACAACATCGAAAAGTTGGACCGTGTGATGTATGCTGGTTTGACCAAAAAAGACCTGCCGCGTGGCACTTGGCGCCATCTTACCGAGTTGGAAATTACTACCCTCAAACATTTGAGAGCTTAAATTCTTGTAGCTAAGTATTCCTTTATATTTTCAATCTCGTTATTTTCAAACCAACTGATTTCGGCATCGCGCCTAAACCAAGTCAGTTGCCTTTTGGCAAATCTTCTTGTGTTGCGTTTTATAAGTTCTATGGCTGTTTCCAGGCTGTGTTTGCCTTCGAAATGGTCAAATAACTCCTTGTAACCTACTGTTTGCAAGGCATATACGTTTTTGTAGGGGTAAAGTGCTTTTGCTTCTTCGAGCAAGCCTTCTTGCATCATACTATCAACACGTTGGTCGATGGTTTGATACAAAATGCTACGTTCGGTGTTTAGTCCAATTTTTAACACGTTAAAATTTCGATTGTGCCTTGTTTTTTTTAGAAACGAGGAAAATGGTTCATCAGTGTGCCTAATTACTTCCAACGCACGTACCACCCTTTGGGTATTTTCTTTGTCAACTAAGTTGAAATAAACTGGGTCTTTTACTTGTAGTTCCTTCACTAAGCTCGACAAACCCTTCACTTGTGCCTCCTCCATTATTTGCCATCGCAGTGCTTCTGGCACCTGCGGAATGTCGTCTAAACCTTTCAGTACCGCATCTATATACAAACCAGACCCACCCACCAACAAGGCAATGGGCTTATTTTCAAAATGTATATTTAAAAAATTTAATACATCTTGTTCAAAATCACCAACCGAGTAGCTTTCGTGAATACTCAAATTGTTGACAAAGTGGTGTTTGGCCATTTGGAGCTGTTCTGGGTTGGGTTTGGCAGTGCCTATGCTCATTTCACGATAAAATTGGCGAGAGTCTGCCGAAAGTATTTCGCATTGAAATTCTTTCGCCAATTCGATAGAAATTGTTGTTTTACCTACGGCAGTAGGGCCAACGACTACAATCAAGGTGGGTTTTTGCGACACTAGAAAATCTTTACTAGCAAAATTAACCCTTTCCATGTTGCGTAAATACAAAGCCTAGCGCTATATTTACGTAATCATTCTTTTCATTTGGAAAGAGCATAATGTCGATTCGATTTTTTATATTAACTGTTGTAATAATTTTTGGCCTTCAATCCAAGGCACAACTACCCGACCCTGTGTCCAAAATCAAGGTCATGTTCCTGTACAATTTTACCAAGTATATAGAATGGCCTAAAGAATACAAGCAAGGAGATTTCATCATCGGCATATTGGGAGGGGGGGCAGACGCGCTTCACAAAGAACTCGAGAAGTTGTCTATGACTAAAAAAGCAGGCATTCAAAATATTGTCATAAAAAAATACAGCTCCTTGGCCGAGGTGGACAAGTGCCACATGTTGTTTATTCCCGAGTCGAAAAGTGCTTCGCTCGACGATGCCACTGCAACACTTAAAAAAAATAGTACTCTAATTGTTACAGAAAAAGATGGGCTAGCCAAAAAAGGCTCCGCTATCAATTTTGTGATAAAAGACAACAAGCAAAATTTTGAACTGAACAAAGGAAATATAGAAAGGTACAATCTAAACGTTAGCTCCAGCTTGCTAAGCTTGGCAATACAAGTGAATTGATGCGTAAGAATATTACACATATCGCTTTACTGCTCCTACTTTTCCTAGGCAATGCCCTTGCACAGCCATGTGTCAAGGTTGGAGATGCCATTCAATTATTTACCAAAGACCTCGAAAAGGCCAAAAAGGGTATTGAAGATGCCGCTTTAGATCCCGCTTGTTCTTCTGACCCTGCCACTTGGTATTACAAGGCATTCATTTTGAAAGACTATTACAAAAACAAGGAAAAAACGATAAAGAACGCTTCTTCGCGCATTGCGGCCATCGAAGCGGCGAAGAAAAATTTGCAGTTGGACCCTCAAAATAGGTATGCAGAAGAATGTAAAAAAATACTAAACTTCCTTGCCCAAACTTTCTACAACGATGCTTCCAAGGATTTGAACGAGAAAAAATATCCTTCGGCCTATGACAATTACGTACGCTATTTGGATATCATCAAATATGGCCAACCCGATAAACTTGACACATCGGCCATTTTCTATGCAGGATATGCAGCTTCCATGGCTAACAACTATCTTAAGGCAAAAGAATACTTGAAAAAAGCGGTTGAATTGAAGTATCAAGAGCCTAACCTTTATTACTATTTAGGCAAAGTTTATTGGAGCATAGGTGAAAAGGACAAGAGTTATGAAGTGCTAAATTTGGGGCATGCTCTTTATCCCGAAAATAAAGATGTAATACTTGCGATGGTTCAGTATTACAGCGAGGATGGCAAGCTGAAAGTATTGGAAAGTACGTTGGATAAAGCCATCCAGCTCGATTCCAAGAGCCCAGATTTGAAATTGACCCAAGCGGTAGTATGTGAAAAGTTGAGCGAAACGGAAAAAGGTCAGGAAGAAAAATATTTCAAAAAATCCGAATCACTTTACAAAGAAGTGATAAAATCCGATGCCAATAACAGCAGAGCCAATTACAACCTTGCCATTCTTTATTACAACAAGGCCGTAAACATTATTGACAAGCTCGATGCCGATTCTGATTTGATTACCATAGACAAAATACAAGACCAGTGTGTGCTTATATTCAAACTGTCTCTT
Organism: Cytophagales bacterium; assembly: GCA_003476475.1. Taxonomy (GTDB): domain Bacteria; phylum Bacteroidota; class Bacteroidia; order Cytophagales; family UBA9547; genus UBA9547. Next base: position 14,564 of record DMUD01000148.1, read on the forward strand.
CCTTACATGACAAAGGCTTACCAGCTAAATCCTAACAAGAAAGATGTCTTGGAGGGTTTGGCAGGTATTTATTTTGCCTTGAACGATATCCCCAAATCCAACGAATTCAAGCAGAAGGCCGAAAGTATGAAGTAATGTTTTGGCTTGGTTGAGTTTTGTAATCGCACATTCTTAATTCGTTCAATTTTATATGGAAAACCATCCCTCCAAAAAGTTCAGGCTAACCATAGGGAGAAAGATTGGCATAGGTTTCGGTATTCTAATTACGCTTACTCTCGTCAATTTTTTGGCAACATATGTAACGCTACATAACAGTAAGAAGATAAATGACGAAATAACTCAGGTAAACGCCCCTTCGGTGAATGCACTTGAAGATCTCAACCTTCTTATACTTAGGTCTAGAATGTATATTTCCAACTGGGTTTTCATTCAAAGCGACGAAAACAATTTGGACAAAAAGCGGCTTTTCAACCTTATCAAAAACGAGTATCCTTCACTGAAAAAACGAATTCAGAAACTAGCAATCCATTGGGAACCAGTAGAACAGCGCAAAATCGATTCCCTATTTCACGACACTGAAGAACTTTTTACCATGCATGCCCAAGTAATGGGGCTTCTGAGGAACTTTACAAGTTATGAAGATCCGTTGATAATTTTTGAGGCGCGCAATATGGTAGAGGAAGGTGATATCCATATGAAGACCGAATATATACTAGACCGGTTGGGTACTATCGTCAATAACCAAAACAACAACACTAACAAAGTAAGTGACCAAATGCAGTTTGCTTTCACCGTGTTGCAACGAGTGGTGATAGGTTTTGGAGTTCTGATTTTGGTAGGTGGGGTGCTAACTGCTTTTTTTACCGTACTCACTATTGTGCGTCCTATTTATGAGCTTAAAAACATTATTTCCATCATGGGGAGGGGGGTAATGCCCGATGAAATAATAAAGGATCGCGAGGATGAAATTGGGGAAATGAGCAATGCGCTAAAAGACCTGATAGGAGCATTGAGACAAACAACCAATTTTGCTAAAGATGTGGGTTCGCGCAAATACGATACAGAATACTTACCCCTTAGCGAACAGGACGAATTGAGTCATGCACTTCTACAAATGAGACACGATTTGAAAGAATATGGCGAAGGCTTGGAACAATTGGTCGAAGAACGAACCGCCGAAGTAGTCCGTCAGAAAGAAGAAATTACAGCGCAAAACCACAAGCTTGAAAAAATATACAAGCATGTGACCGACAGCATTCATTATGCCAAGCGGATACAAAATTCGATTTTGCCTCCAATTAATTTGATTCAAAAAAGCTTGCCTCAAACTTTTGTATTGTATAAACCCAAAGACATTGTGAGTGGCGATTTTTATTGGTTCGAGCATGTAGGAGACGACATTATCATTGCCTCGGTCGACTGTACAGGTCATGGTGTTCCTGGTGCATTAATGTCGATGATTGGAAACAACATATTAAACCAGGCCATTATAAAATATGGAGCAAAAGATGCTGCAATTTTGGTCGATGAACTCAATCAGGGAGTGGCCAGCGCACTTCGTATAGGTCAAGATGCCACAAATGCCAAAGACGGAATGGACATTTCATTGTGCCGAATCAATTTCAAAGAAAATATACTTCAGTATGCAGGTGCTTTCAACCCGCTTTATCTTATTAGAAATGGAGAGCTTATTGAAGTCAAAGCAGATAAATTTCCAATTGGTTTTTATGTAGAAGACCCTGACAAAAAATACACCAATCATTATTTCGAGATTCAGGAAAACGACATATTCTACTTGTTCACGGATGGCTACGCCGACCAATTTGGTGGGCCTAACGGTAAGAAGTTTATGTATAGGCAGTTCAAGGAATTACTTCAACGTATTCACAGTATGCCTGTGGAATTGCAACATGATATTCTCGATTCTTCCATTGAAGATTGGAAAAAAATGGGCGATGTAGAACAGTTGGACGACATACAAGTAATTGGAGTAAGATTAAATAGAAAATAAAGCATAATTTATTCTCCCTTATGTGTATTTTTACCGATAAAAAAACGAACTTTTTGGCATTATCCACTTAGCTCTATGATTGATTACTTGTCTATTTATGAAAAGATGCATGATAATAATATCATGCTGACCTTTAAAGGCGAAGTGACATTTGATTTGATAAATTCTATGTTAAAAATCATAGAATCGCGACTAGATATGATTGAAGGAGACTTGAAAACCCGTAAAAAGGTGTACAATGTTTTAGTCGAATGTCTTCAAAATTTAGTTCATCATATAGATTCAGTTGATCCTGACGAAGAAGCAAGCCCTTACCACAGCAAAACGGCATTACTCATGATTACCACCAGTGCCGATGGCTACCATGTAGTAACTGGCAACTACATCATGAACGACAAAATTGAAAAATTGAAAAGTTGGCTCGACGAAATAAATTCAGTTTCGCCCGAAGAACTTAGAGAGCTTTATAAAAAAATACTGAACAACGAACAGTTTTCTGAAAAGGGAACTGCGGGATTGGGATTCATCGACATTGCAAGAAAATCGGGCCAGAAACTGGTTTATACTTTTCAATATGTAAACGAGCGATATTCTTTTTTTAGCTTTCAAATTACGATACCTAAAAATTATTTACCAGCACAAAGCAAATAAAGAGCATGGAATCTTTAATACTTCAACCTTCGGCTCACACGCCTACCGTAAGTTTAAATGCCGCTACTGGTGTTTGCGAATTCAAAGGTCGTTCTACGCCAGAAAACTCGGTAGAGTATTACGAACCTATTTATAAGTGGCTTGATGCCTATTCGGCAAATCCATGCCCCACCACTACGGTCAACATTCAGTTCGAATATTTCAACACCAGTTCTTCAAAATGCATCTTAGATGTCTTGAAGAAGTTTGTAAAGCTTCACAATGCAGGACAAAAAGTCCAAATAAACTGGTTTTACGAAGCCGAAGATGATGACATGAAAGAAGCTGGCGAAGATTATTGTGATATTTTACAAATACCATTCGACATTCAAGCCATTGAATAATAATGGGGGCTAGCAAAGAAAATTTGTTCAAAGCCGAAACGCAGGTATTGGAAAGAAGTCAAACCCTTTTGTCCAAGCAAGATACGTCGTTTGATGAATACAAAGATTCTTTCAAGGATTTGTGTTACAATTATTCCGAGTTGCTCGACCAAACAAGGCTCATTACCAAGGTAAGCGACAAGCTTCAAAATAAGCTGAATAGTGCTTATGAGGCAGTTGAGACGAAAAACCTAGAACTTCAAAATACCATAGACGAGCTCACCAAAGCGCGCGTAGGTAGAAAAGCTCAAACAATTATCTTATTTATAGGCCTTTCGCTTTTTGTGTTGGAAGAAATTGTGTTGGAACCTATTGTCGATTTTTCTACCAACAACAACATTTGGGCCGGTTTAAGTATCAAATTGGTGATAGCCCTATTGTTGAAACCATTGGAGTCTTTTGTAGAAGACTGGCTCTTAAAAAGGGCGAAGGAAACAAACGCCACAGAAACTATCACCGAGCCAAATTTGACTTAAGCTTTATTTCCATTCCAAGGTATTCACCAATTGCATGATGTCTTTTTTCAAATACTCGATAACGGGTGCCAAAGAATCTGTTTGGGTACTTTTGAAATAGAGCGCTCCTCTTAAAAAATGATGACTGCTGTCGGTCATGTAAAATTGGAATTGACTGGGTACGTCGCCCGCTATTTCTATCACAGTGGCTTTTTTGCCTGAAGGTGTTTTAACCATCGTTTCCTCGATAGAATAAGCTTTTATTTGGTGTTTGTTAGCCAGTTTGTACGAGTCATCTATATGCTCATTCAATTTGTTAGAATCCTTTTTGCCAGCCAATGTCTTGTAAGTCAGTTGTACATCGGCATCGAAACATGGATAATGGATGGTAATCCAGTGGGGTTCCGAAATAGACGAACTGTCTATTCTAATAACCGCACTTTTAGAATAAAGGAAAGTGTACGGGTGTATTTCAGTGAGTGATTGATATGAGTGGTCAGGCAAGTCTATCCTGTTGTAGCCTTTAGGCTTTGGCACAAATTCTTCTTCGCAAGAAAAATGAAAGAAAGAAAGGGGGAGTAAGAGAAAAATGAATTTTATTTCTCGCATTCTTGAATTTGGGACTAAATGTAATTATGAAGAGCAAAAAAGCGCGGGAGATTGTGATGAAACTCCCGCTTTATGAAAATGAATTAGAAAGGCAGGTCGTCAGTTTCGCTTGCCGCCGCGATGCTTTGTGGAACGGTTGGCTCGCTACGGTTGTAGGAAGAAGGCCCAGAAGTCTCCTGGCTTTCGCCACCGCTCTGAGCGGAATCCAACATGGTGAAGGAGGTTGCCTTGATTTTTGTTGCATATTTTTTCACGCCATTGTCTTCCCAGCTATCGGTACGTAGGCTACCTTCTACATATACTTTTTTGCCTTTGCGCAAATACTGCTCGGCAATACGAGCCAATTCGCCCCAAACTTCTACATTGTGCCATTCTGTTTGC
>DMUD01000148.1:19404-19692 GCA_003476475.1 Cytophagales bacterium
ACATTGTGCCATTCTGTTTGCTCCACCTTGTTGCCACTTTTGTCTTTGTAGGTTTCAGAGGTGGCGAGAGGAAATTTTGCTACCATTCCATTTGTAAAACTTTTAGTTTCAGGGTCTTTTCCTAGATTTCCAACTAGGATAACTTTGTTTACACTTCCAGCCATCTTATCTTGTTTTAATAGGTTATGAGCAAAATTAGATAAAATTCTGTTCTATTAAATAGTTTGCCAACAAAACAGGTTTGGGCAATTTTTCTGTTTCTTCCAATGAATAGAAATTAAGACCCAA
>DMUD01000145.1 GCA_003476475.1 Cytophagales bacterium
TTGAGGCTCTTTCAAGTCCAGATTGGTCGTATTCAATTTTGGAAAGAGAAAAGGTTTTTTTGTAGTTCTGAGTATTTGATGCAATCACCAAGTTGCTTTCTGCCATTCTAGGCAAGGTGAATAAAACTGTTTTGTTCGTATCGAGAAAATAAGCTCTGAAACCGAGGTCGAATGGATATTGGTTGTCGGAGAAAATTGACAATTCCAAGTTTTGCAATATTCCCGCTTTGGGCATGGCGTCTATAGTAGTGGTATCTGAAATAGCGATGTCATTGGCGTATCCTTCCAAGGGCAGTTTTACTTCTACAAACATTCTCACTCTTTGTGAAGATTTTATGGTAACAACTTGATTGGCAGGGGTCGATAGTTCAATATTGTTGAACTTTACGGAAAGTTTGTTGGGAGTTTTTTCAAAAGGATTTTGTAGCGTATTACCGTCCACAAGAAAGGTTTCAGGGTTTGAAATATTGTTGGCATTTATGGTCAAAACACCCGGAATGGTAGTGTTGGGAGACGTGAAATTTTGGATATTTTTAGTAGGAATTTGGGCATAGCTTAGCGAAAGGCTATCTATTCCGATAGAGGTCTTCAGTGGAAGTTCGTTCAGCACTGTAGTGCGAATTGAAGGATCTTTAATGTACACAGTTCCGTTGTTAAGCGACTTGTCGAAAATGCTAATGTTTATTTTACCGTCGTCATCGGCAGGGATGGTTGCTATGTAGGAAATGTTTTGCACATCTGCTTCATCTACAATTACGTCTGAGAGGGATAGTTGAAAAATTAAAGAATCGGTCGCATTCACTACATTTCCCTCTGCAAAATCGTTGTTACGACGTTTAATGCTTACATTTTTAATGGTAAACGGAATGTCTGAACTGCCAACAGAAGGAGTAATGGTGTAGCCTGCCATGTCTTCGTCCTCGACAGTTGCTGCAATGGGACTATTTCCATTGTAAATAAAGTTGAACCTTCTTTTCAAAGTGGTATTCTCTTTTTTTACTGTGGTGAATTCTACGTCAAAAGATACATCGTGCTTTATTTGCGACAAACCAGATATTTTCATAAGCCCCGATTTGATTTTTAATCTTGAATAATTACCGACTTGGTCAATCACTAAAGGAATGTTTCCTGATACAGAATAGTTTGAATTTTGTTCTGTGTTCAATGGCAAAATAGAAACAGCTTCTACAAAACTTTGGCCAACCTGAAATCCGTTGCTGGTGCTGTAGTTTTCCAATGATTTGAAAAAAACTTCTCCTTTTGCAACATCGATAGTATCGAAGTAGTTGAGGGTCAGTACGCCATTTTCAACGGTGGCTTGAAATTGCGAGGTTTCTGAATTTACTTTGCTCAAGGCATTGTTTAAATAAATGTCCGATTTAATCAAAGACAAACCCCATTCGGGACTGTACTTGGCTAATTTCAAATCTTTAAATTCGTCTCTGTTGAATTTACAGGAAGAGAAAAATAAAATGGATAGTATTAGGAAACTAAAAATAGAAGACAGCCTTCTCAGAAACATTTTGTACCATTGTGTGTTACTCAAGCAAATATAGCGATTAATCTCCTTTAATTAAAAAACACAAATAATATTTCATTTGTAGTGCTACAAAAATCAGTTACTTTCTTTTGGTTTAGGCGCGACTTGCGTCTGAGCGACAATTTGGGCCTTTACTCAGCTCTAAGTAAAAACGAGAGTGTAGTGCCTCTTTTTATTTTCGACAAAAATATCCTCGACAAACTGGATGAGCCAGGCGATTTGAGAGTCAATTTTATTCACAAAACATTGACAGAACTTTCTGAACAATTGAAGGCGATGGGTAGTGGATTGGTGGTGAAATACGGCAATCCGTCCGAAGTGTGGAAATCGCTTTTGGAAGAATACAACATCGATTCAGTGTATACCAATCATGACTACGAGCCTTATGCCATTTCTCGGGATACTGAAATAGGTGCTCTGCTCAAAGGTAAGGGCATTAGTTTCTTCACTTTTAAAGACCATTGTATCTTCGAAAAATCGGAAGTGCTTTCTGATGCCGGCAAGCCTTATACTGTTTTTACTCCCTATTCCAAAAAATGGAAAGCGAATTTGAATGGTACACCTCTGCACTATTATGACACGAATCCATATTTTAAAAATTTCCACGGTTTTGCTGCTCCTTCCATTCCTTCTTTGACGGAGATGGGGTTTCGTTCGGTCAAATTTGAATTTCCTGAAAGATTTGTACCCGACAAAATAATCGAAGAATATGCCCAAAAGCGCAACTACCCATCCATGAAAGGAACTTCACGTTTGGGCGTCCATTTGAGGTTCGGCACTATAAGCATAAGACAATTGGCTCAGAAAGCCATTGAAAAAGACGAGACTTTTTTGAACGAACTCATTTGGCGCGATTTCTACAGCCAAATAGTATGGCACTTCCCACATGTAGCCCAAAGGGCTTTTAAATCGGATTATGACCGTATTCAATGGCGAAACGATGAAAAAGAATTTGCTGCTTGGTGTGAAGGAAGAACGGGTTATCCACTGGTAGATGCGGGCATGCGCGAGTTAAATGCAACGGGTTTCATGCACAATCGTGTGCGCATGGTGGTGGCAAGTTTCCTATCCAAACATCTTCTGATAGACTGGCGTTGGGGCGAGGCTTATTTTGCCAAAAAGTTGTTAGATTTCGATTTGGCGTCGAACAATGGGGGGTGGCAATGGGCAGCGGGTTCTGGTACAGATGCTTCGCCATATTTCAGGGTTTTCAATCCAAAGTTGCAAACTGAAAAGTTTGACCCGCAGTTGACCTACATAAAAAAATGGGTACCCGAATATTTGGAGTTCCATTATCCTAGGCCAATTGTCGACCATGAATTTGCCAGAAATCGTTGTTTGCAGGTGTACAAAGCGGCTTTAGGCAAGTGATTTAGCCAAAAGTTTACTGTGCAAGTCCAAGATTTTTTGTAAAATAGGTTGGTTGCCGTCGTTTTCAATGACCACATCGCACAGCTTCCTTTTTTCCTCTTCAGGCATTTGTCTTTGCATTACAGCCTTAATTTCTTGTTCGCTGCGGTGCGGGTCTCGTTGCAATACTCGTTTTACACGCACAGCCTCAGGAGCAGTGACGAGTATAAGCATGTCCATTTTTTTGTGTGCACCAGCCTCTATGAGCAATGCCGCTTCTTTCATCACGTAGGGAACATGGGCATGTTGACCTAGCCATTTTTCAAAATCGAGCGCTACGGCTGGGTGGGTGATAGAATTGAGCAAGGCAAGTTTTTCGGGCTGGTTGAATACGATTTGGGCGAGGTAGTCGCGGTTTAAAAGTCCTTCTTTATAGCTTTCAGCACCAAATGCCGATGTTATTTGTGCCTTCAACGATTCGTCGTGGTTCATCAGGAAACGAGCACGGCTGTCGGCATCGGAAACGGGCACTCCCAAACTTTGGAATATTTTACAAATGGTACTCTTGCCACTGCCTATGCCACCAGTAATGCCCACAATAAGAGGCTTTTTCATTGATAGGATTTCTTTTTAGCAGCAAATTTGACCATTACCACTTCATGACTACATTTCACTAAAGGATTGTTTTTCAAATGGTCAATTTCTACGGTATGCTCAAAATCTTCGTTACGTTTTTTTGTTGGAATATCCAGATGCAAAGTGTCCGAAAGCTTGTCCAAATAGCTTTTGGCTCCGGAAATCAACACGCGCTTGGGGTAAAACGTGAAATTTCCTTCACGGTAATTTTGCAAATCCTTATTTCTCAAATTTACTTGTACCCATTTTTGTGATTTTCGGTCGAAAGGAATGTGCATGTG
>DMUD01000038.1:0-4579 GCA_003476475.1 Cytophagales bacterium
ACTTTGAAGTCCATGTCGCCCAAGTGGTCTTCATCGCCCAAAATGTCAGAAAGAACGGCATATTTTCCAGTTTTTTCGTCGGTAATCAGTCCCATGGCAATGCCCGATACAGGCGCTTTTATTTGAATACCGGCGTCCATCAGGGCAAGTGTACCTGCGCACACAGTTGCCATAGAAGATGACCCGTTCGATTCCAAAATGTCGGACACGATGCGAATAGTATAGGGATTTTCAGTGTCGGCAGGAAGCACTTTTTTCAAAGCTCTTAGTGCCAAGTTGCCATGACCCACTTCCCTGCGTCCTGGGCCACGGTTTGGTCTTGCTTCGCCAGTTGAAAAGGCAGGGAAATTATAATGCAGCATAAACTTGCTTGTGCCATTAAACATGGCCGAGTCGATGATTTGTTCATCGAGTTTGGTACCAAGCGTAACAGTGGTAAGCGATTGGGTTTCGCCACGTGTGAAGATGGAAGAACCGTGTGCCCCGGGCAAGTACCCTACTTCCGACCAAATACCACGAATTTGGTCCGTTTTGCGACCATCTAGTCTAATGCGCTCGTCCAATACTAGGTTGCGTGCGGCATCGTACAACACGTCGTGATAGTATTTCTTGATTAAATCTTTGCTTTCGGTCGAATCTTGGGGCAATGCCTCGATATAGTCTTTTACAATCCTATTGAAAGCTTCGCCACGTTCATTTTTGTTCGAGATGGTACGTTTTGCTACTTCGTAGGCTTTGGGGTAAAGTTCGGCGTAAATTTTTTGCTTCAAAGCCTCGTCGTTTACCTCGTGGCTGTATTCGCGCTTGGGCTTATTGCCTACTGCAGCGGCAAGTTCCACTTGAGCTTGACATTGTACTTTGATGGCTTCGTGTGCAAACTTCAACGCTTCCACCATTTCGGCTTCCGATATTTCGTTGGATTCGCCTTCCACCATTACAATGTCTTTTGCCGAAGCAGCAACCATCAATTCTAAATCGGCAATGGCAATGTCGGCAGGGGAAGGGTTAATCACAAGCTGGCCGTTTACCTTGGCCACCCGCACTTCTGAAATGGGGCCGTTGAAAGGAATGTCTGAAACGGCAATGGCAGCCGATGCAGCCAATCCGGCCAAACAGTCGGGTTGTACGTTTTTATCGGCCGAAATAAGGTTAATGATTACTTGGGTTTCCGCATGATAGTCTTCTGGAAAAAGAGGACGCAAAGCTCTGTCAACCAAACGGCTGATTAGGATTTCGTAGTCTGTCAACCGAGCTTCTCTTCTTAGAAAACCACCTGGAATACGGCCTGCCGAAGCAAATTTTTCTTGGTAATCGACAGAAAGTGGTAAGAAATCTATTCCTTCTTTGGCGTCCTTGCTGGAAACGATGGTGGCCAAAAGCATGGCATCACCCAATTTAACTACTACTGCACCGTCGGCTTGTTTGGCTAGCTTGCCAGTTTCAAGAGTTACTTTTCTGCCGTCGGGGAGTACAAACGATTTGGTTACTAAGTTGTACATTAAAGCGTTAATAAAGTTGTATGTACTGTGTGAACGAAATGAAACAGGGGAATCTTGACGAATCCCCTGTTCTTAATTTTTCTTCTGAAAAGAATTATTTTCTAATTCCGAGATCTGCGATCAAGTGGCGATATCTTTCAATATCGTTTTGTTGAAGGTAAGTCAAAAGCCTTTTTCTTTTACCTACCAATTTTAAAAGACCTTGACGAGAATGGTGGTCTTTAGGGAATTGTTTCAAATGCTCGTTGATGCTGTTTATCCTAAAAGTGAACAAAGCCACTTGCGATTCGGGTGAACCGGTGTCTTTTGCTGATTTTGTAGCACCGTGCTTTTGGAACAACTTTGTTTTTGCTTCCGAAGTCAAATACATATTCTTACTTTTACTCTTTTTCTTTCAATCTGCAAAATTAGAATAAATCTCCGATTCTGCGAAATATTTATTTTTTAATTTTACCACAAAAGCAAGCACCTAGGTACTACATCCTTATTTTTGTGAACCTTTAAAATATTAACACTTCTTTTTCGTTTTAATTCGAAATAAAACGTTTTCCAATGATCCTGACTCATCGATTTTTAATTCTTGCTTTTTTTGCACCTGTGTTACTTTTTGCCCAAAGCACTGCTCCCAAATACAGCAACGAATTTATGAACATCGGGGCCGGTGCCGCAGCCTTGGGTATGTCCAATACGGCAGTTTCTATGGTAGATGATGTGACGGCAGGCTATTGGAACCCTGCTGGGCTGAACCGACTGAAAAGTAAATACGAGGGAGCCCTCATGCACTCGGAATACTTTGCAGGCATTGCCAAATACGATTACGGCGCAATTGCCTTGCGTTTGGACACATCCAGTGTTTTGGCTGTGAGTTTGGTGCGTTTCGGAATCGACAACATTCCCGACACCCGTTTCCTTTACGATGCCAACGGAACCATTAATTACGGCAATGTGCGTTCGTTTGCCGTAGCCGATTATGGCACCCTCATTTCCTACGCAAGAAAAAATGTGCTGTTGCGCAACCTAAATTTGGGCGCCAATTTTAAAATCATTCGCCGCCAAGTGGGGCAGTTTGCCTCGGCTTGGGGCTTTGGGTTGGATGCCGGTGCCCAATACCAATACAAAAAATGGCGCTTTGGACTTGTGGCCCGTGATGTGACTGGCACCTACAATGCTTGGTCATTCAATACCAACGAGTTACAAGATGTATTTCTGCTCACGGGCAACCGCATTCCCGAAAACAGTGTGGAAGTAACTTTGCCAAAATGGGTACTGGGAGCCTCGCGCTACGTAAGTTTTTACGATAAAATAGGCCTAAACATGGGCATCGATGCCGATTTTACTTTCGACGGCAAACGAAACACCATTATTCAGTCTGATGTCTTATCTATAGATCCCAAAATAGGAATGGAAGTTAATTATGTAAAAGTGGTGTATCTGAGGGCAGGCATGGGCAATGTGCAAAAAATCAAAGATTTCAATCAAGAGAGCAAGCTCACCCCACAGTTCAATTTTGGGGTAGGCATACGCATTAAAAAAATTCAAATAGATTACGCACTGGCCAATGTCGGCGATGTGCGTTCCAATGGCCTTTATTCCAATATTTTTTCGCTGAAAATAGGAATACAATAGCCTATGAAAAAGCAATTCCATAAAGGCTTTTTTGTCATGCATCAACTTTAGTAGCCTACTTTCTTTTTTTCAAAACTTAGGCAAGGAGTAAATAGATTTCACTAAAACGTACCATAAAAAAAGTATGCAAAAAGAACGCATCTAAAATTTCGTACGAGCCGCTATTGAAAAGAGAGGGAAATGAAAAAATTCAACGTTCGAATCAAAAAAGCTTTGGCATCGCTGTAAGGAATTCAGATTGTAAATACCTCTACGAAAAGTTCACGTTGCGTTTTAAGTTTTCATGACTTATAAAGGTGATGCCAACTGAAAAGAGAGGAATGCGTTTTAAAAACAGTGGCACGGCTTTTTCTATGGCTCTTATTACCACTATGCCAAAACGAGGGCTGTAGTGTTAATGCCTAAATGACGTTGCAAGCCAACAAGTAAAAACTTTACCGGGCTCCAGCAGCGCGATTTTCTGTTTTTTGGAAACTGAAATGAAAAGACGAAAGCTTTTGGTCTTCCTTTAGTTTAACGAGTACATTTTTTTCTATTACAACAAGGCATCATTTTAGGATTTTGGCGCAGACACAAAAATTTACTGAGATTTTGTCGCCACAAAAATACTATGAAATGGGCACCCCAATGACCGAGAAAGCGTAGAATAAAACAAGTAGGGATATGAAAACACGTTTTTTCATCTCAACAAAGAGACCTTTTTACGGCTAATGACACGCCTTGCCATGTTTTTTCAACTGATAATAATTGTATGGCAAAGGAACCACAAAACCTGCCAATAGTGCAACACCCAAGGCAACCCAATAAAATGGCTGAGATATTGAGATATTGCCGCCTGTAAGCATAAAATCGGTTGCATTTTCGGCCAATTCCATGGCCACCATCGAAAGAAAACTCATAGAAAAGGCAGTTTTGAAAGCCATAGCCCAAGAAAAATGCTCTCTGATGCGCAATAGGGTAGTTTCTAACAAGATAGAGGTAGTCAAACCAGCCAAAATGGCAATACCCATTACGGTAAACATAGGCGTGTGTGGGGCAAAATGCTGAAAAGCAATCAAGGTACCAAAGTCGCCAAGCGAACAACCTACCAAACAATTCAAGGTGTTTTTAGCGGCTCTTTTCCAAATAGTTAGGTCAATCCAAAAGCCTTTTTGCTCTCTTGCAGGAGACGGGGTCGCGCAACAAGACGCAATGGGTGATATTTCTACTTTGGCGCTGCAGCAACTTGAAGCAGCTACTGTTTCTAATTGTTCTTGTTCCATACTGCAAAGATAGGTCGTGGAGTGAGTAGTTTACTTATTTTACTTGGTTGTTGAGTATAACATTTGCATGATCGAGATGGTTTCACTTGGCTTTAACCCAAAAAACACAACTTATATGATTCGTGAAAAATATAGCACTAAAATTGAATGACAAAATCTTCGAGGAATTGGAAGGCCTTGTGGCCAATACGA
>DMUD01000038.1:4881-6401 GCA_003476475.1 Cytophagales bacterium
CAACATTTTTAACTACCTCTCCATGTCTACCCTCTCCAAATTGATGGTGTTCATGGCGTTTACTTGCAAGCCTTTCACATAGGGTTGGGTGAGACGGATAATTTGGTCGTAGAAAAGTACGATAACGGGGCTGTCGTCCATCACCATTTGGTCTAGTTCCCAATACATGGCATTTCGTTTTTCTGGGTCTATTTCCTTGATGGCTTTTTCGTACAAGGCATCAAACTTAGGATTGCGGTAGTGGCATTTGTTGGCACCCGATGGCGTAAAGTTTTTGCTGTAAAACAAGGAAAGGTAGTTTTCTGCATCGGGATAATCGCCCAACCAAGAAGCACGGAAAAAATGGGCTATTCCCTTGTCTATCATCTCGCGATGGGTGGAAGCCTGGTTGACTTCTATCTGTATTTTGATTCCCAAATCGTCCCACTGCTTTTGCAAATATTCGGCAATGTACTTGTAAGGCGCGCTGGTGTATAGCTTCACTGGTGGAAAATCGTTGGGATGCTCGTAGCCCGCCTCCTTCAGCAATTTCATGGCTTTTTGGGGGTCGTAGGAATACCCTTTCACGGGATGCTGCGCAAAATAGGGCACTGCCGCAGGCACCATGCCTTGTTCTCCCTTGGTACCAAGATTGAAGCGCAAATAGGCGATAAGTTCTTCGCGGTTGATGGCATAGCTTAGGGCTTGCCGCACTTTTTTATTGAAAAAAGGATGCTTCTTTCCCTTGTAAAAACTAGGGTCTAGCTGAAAACCCAAATACTCGGTGTACAAATAAGGGCTTTTTTCGAGTTTGAACTTTGACTTAAATTCTTCCTTCAGCGTACCGTCTTGCTCCAAAAACAATTCCGGCGAATTGTCCTCAATTCCTACCAAAAAATCGAGTTTACCTTGGCTAAAGGTAAGAAAGGCCAAGGTTTTGTCGTTGATAAAGGACACTTGTATGGCATCCAAATAGGGCAGTCGGTTGCCCGCTTCGTCTTTGCGCCAATAATGGGGGTTTTTGAGAAAGATAAGCGTAGAACCTTCGTCCCACTGTTTGAAGCAGAAAGCGCCCGTTCCCACAGGGTGTACGCGGAAATCTTTACCATATTTATCAATAGCTTCCTTGGGCACCACAAAAGCATAAGGCATGGCCAATATTTCCAAAAATGCAGGAAAAGGCTTACTAAGGTGAATGCGCAATTGATTTGTACCGATAGCTTTGAAACAGGTGTCTGATATTCGACCTTTTGAATCGCGCAATACTTTATCGTTGAAAATCCATGCCCCTGGGCTTGCTGTGCCAGAATCGATAATGCGGCGGAAGCTATACACAAAATCTTGGGCGGTTACTTTGCGCCCCTTGCCACTGGGAAATACTTCATGATCGTGGAAATGGACGCTGTCGCTCAGGAAAAAAGTATAAGAAAGTCCGTCGGGAGAAACGTGCCATTTTTGTGCGATGCAAGGCTTTATTTGAAGCTGATTGTCGAGTTCTACCAAACCATTGTACAGCTGGGTCACCGCCCTTATGTTGGGCT
>DMUD01000038.1:6693-7111 GCA_003476475.1 Cytophagales bacterium
GGGGTCCCCGCCCTTATGTTGGGCTTGGAACGCGAGAATGCCGGGTCGAGCGAGGTAAGCCCCTCGTCGCCTTGGTTGTATCGCAATATTTTATGTGTTCCTATCTTTTGTTCGGAACAGGAAAATAGCTGGCAAACAGTTGCAAAACAGCAGATTTTTATTGAAAATAGTTTCAAGTAATGATTGTTGACTGACAAAGCAAAGAAACAAAATGCAATTTACATTTTTGATTCGTCCAATCTGTTTACTTTTGATACTTCATTTTACTTGGAACTATGGGCAAAATAATCTCGATAGCCAACCAAAAAGGCGGCGTTGGAAAAACCACTACTGCAATCAACTTGGCAGCAAGTTTCGCAGCACTCGAATTAAGGACTCTTTTGGTAGATGCCGACCCACAGGCCAACTCTACTTCGGG
>DMUD01000082.1 GCA_003476475.1 Cytophagales bacterium
TCTGTTGAATTAAAATCTATCCTTCCACGGTTGGCCGTATTGGCAAAAATCTTGCTCAATTTTTGACCTGGAGCAACTGCTTTGAATTCATCATAAAAAATGCTGGAAAATTTTTGCTGTGAAGTACTTTGTTTTGCCTCTGCACGGGAAAGTGCTGTCAAAAACTTTGAATCATTAGCGTTGTTCCCGGCCATGCCTTTCATCAATTCATTTGGGGAAACTTCAAGCACTACGTGCATTCCACCCAAAAGGTCGAGACCAAGTTGAAGTTCGCTCTTCTTTATCTCCTCATATGTGTATTCTTTACCTAATAAATTGAAAACTGGTTCTTTCCAAACCGAGTCAAGATATTTTTGCTTTTTGGCAAAATCAACATTTCCAGAAGCATCTATCGCAGCTTTTGTCGCCTTATCTTGCACATTGCTTGAAATGAGCGAAAACGACAAAAAATAAATAGACAATAAAGAAACTAGAATAGTTAGGGTGACGATACCCCATTTGTATGGAATTTTCATAAATAATGAATAAAGATAAATTAATGTTTACTATTTAATACAAACCTCAAAAAATGGCATATCTATGGTGCATGAGGAGATATGAGGCATACAAGCAATATTTTTAAAAGCCTGTCGAAAAAATTTGAAACAAATCTGATAGGTGCGGCATCAAAAAAGGAAACACTTTTTGATGTGGAAATAAATAAAAAAGGAGTGACAAGTTTGATATCTGCAAAAGGTACAACCGCATGAGAAGAGGCTACCTGCACCTTAGTTTGTGCTTCTTTTTTGTCTTTAAATTGATGAGTGAGGTTGGTGTAATCAACCTGACCTGCCCACAAAACCGTGAGAAGAAATGTTAGAGAAACTATAAAGGAAAGGTTTTTCAATTTGCTAGATTGTTGCAAAATTAGACAAAGAGAATTAAAACAAAAAACGCCACTCACACTGACCTACTTAAAACAAGACACCAAATCCACTTTTTTGCCTTTTTGATCGGTAACGTGTTTACAACCAACACTTTTTCAATACATGAAGAAGCAATATCCAAAACCACTGTTTTTTCCTGAATTGCACCTTTATTAAAAAAAGGAATCCACGATTCTAAATTGTGAGGTAGAATTTGAACAACTACCCCATTCTGTCTTAAAAATATTTAATCAAGTCCTATATTTACCAAAATCTTGCAAAAGAATAACTTTTAGCTTGCATAGTTCTGTTAACTAATTAGTCTATTTGTAAGAATTCATTTGGATTTAAGCATTTTAACGGATTACCTTCAAAAGCATAGCTTTGGTTATATTCGATGTCATAGTTCCCACTTTCAATAACAAAGAAGAATTATTGAAGTGCCTAAGTGGCTTTTCAAAACAAACTCTTCCTCCCAGCGACTTTCGTGTGTTTGTTTGCCTCGATGGTTCAACTGATGGTAGCAAAGAAGCCCTCGAAAGCTATTATCCTTTTGAAATTATGGTGTTGGAACATCCCGACAAAAAAAATCATGGTCGCAATGCCACCCGAAACCTGGCATTGAATCACCTTGACTCCCAGTTTGTACTGTTTTTCGATAGCGACCTTGTCCCTTATCCCTATTTACTTGAAAATCATTTCAAGCTTTTAAGAGACCGCACTTGTATTTCTATGGGCAATGTCGATTACTTGAACAAAGAGGAAAACGATTGGGCATTGTACACAAGCAATCGTGGATACAACAAATTTAGACCCATGGCATTAATGCCCATAGAGTATTTAAACATGGGAAACGTGGCTCTTTCTACTCATTTTCTATTAGAATTGGGCGGAATGGACGAAAAACTCAAATATTATGGTGGCGACGATACCGAACTTTCACTGAGGATTGAAATGCAAAAACCCACTATTGTCATTAATAACGCACAAGCAAGAGGACATTGTATTCTGACTAAAACACTAGAGCAAGGATTGTTACAAACAGAAGAATTTGGAAGAATAAACTTAAAATATATTGAAAAAAAATACACAAATTCTAAAAAAGTGTTCGGCCTAGGTTTGATGTCGGGCAAAAATGCCTTTGCCATTACCTATCGTGCCATTTTGAACCGATTTTTATATGTTATCATTAAAAAAACATTACCTTATTTGCCTAGTTATTTAAAAATATATTCAATTCACTATTTAGTGGCATATCGACTTTTTAAAGGCTACCAAAGCAGTACAACCTAAGGTTTGGTTTTGCCTTAAAACAATTAATACCTTAACTTTGACCCATATATCAACATTACTTCTCAAAAAAATCAAAAAAGTGGACATTTTCGAGCGGATTCAAAAAAACAGAGGCCCTTTAGGCCAACATTCAAAATTAGCACACGGTTATTTCGCCTTCCCTAAATTGGAAGGTGAACTAGGGCCAAGAATGATGTTCAGAGGAAAAGAAGTGCTAAACTGGAGTTTGAATAACTATTTAGGATTGGCCAATCACCCAGAAATCCGCAAGGCCGATGCCGATGCTGCCCAATTTTATGGCATGGCTTACCCTATGGGAGCCCGAATGATGTCTGGAAACACCAACCAACACGAACACTTGGAAGCCGATTTGGCCACTTTTGTAGGAAAGGAAGATTCATTTCTAATTAATTATGGTTACCAAGCCATGGTTTCTGTAATCGATTCTTTGGTTTCGAGGCACGACGTAATTGTGTACGATGCTGAATCACATGCTTGTATCATTGATGGCGTACGTTTACACATGGGCAAGCGCTTTGTTTTTGCGCACAACGACATGGAAAGTCTTGAAAAGCAGCTTCAACATGCCGAAAAAGTAGTTCAAGAAACAAATGGTGGAATATTGGTCATTACAGAAGGCGTATTTGGCATGGCAGGTGATTTAGGAAAACTTGACGAAGTAGTTGCCTTGAAAAACAAATACCGTTTCCGACTTTTGGTGGACGATGCACATGGTTTTGGCACTATGGGTAAAACAGGTGCTGGTACAGGCGAGCATTTTGGCATACAAGACGAAATTGACGTGTACTTCTCTACATTTGCCAAATCAATGGCAGGCATTGGCGGTTTCATTGCCAGCAACGAACAAGTAATTGAATACCTAAAATACAACATGCGCTCACAGACATTTGCTAAAGCATTGCCAATGCCTATGGTTTTGGGAGCTCAAAAACGTTTAGACCTATTAAAATCTCGTCCAGAACTGCGCGACCAACTTTGGACCATTGTGCATGCGCTACAAAGTGGCCTCAAAGAAGCTGGTTTCAACATTGGAAAAACCGAATCGCCAGTAACGCCTGTGTATGTGCAAGGTGGAAACGAAGAAGCCATGAACATCATAATTGACCTTCGTGAAAACCATGCTATATTCTGTTCTGTAGTGGCCTACCCTGTGGTACCAAAAGGAGTCATAATGCTCAGAATCATTCCTACAGCCTCACATACCTTGGCCGATGTGGAAACGACAATATCTGCCTTCAAAAAAGTAAGTGAAAAATTGAAATCGGGTGCATACATGAACTCCAAAAATACGTCAGTTGCCTAATAGTAAGGTTTATTTTACATTTTCTTGAAAAATGTTGCTTTTTATAATTCGAAATCAATAATTTAGCATTTAATTAAAACATCAATACCTAAATGTATTTTTTGTATGAAACGATTCGAGCAAATTAAAGATTTAGTGCTTTCACTTGAGGCTGACTTTGTGAAGTTCTATGACAAAGAAAATCAAGCAGCAGGAACACGAGTAAGAAAAGGATTGCAAGACCTTAAAAATTTATCTCAAGAAATTAGAATTGAGGTACAAAATTCAAAAACCGCATCCACTTCTAACAATTAGTATTAACTTATCAAAAAATTCAAGGGAGAGCGTTGCTTTCCCTTTTTTGTTTACACTATGGCTATCCAACAAAAAATAGCAATGTTTCCAGGTTCTTTCGATCCTTTTACCAAAGGGCACTTAGACATTGTGAATCGTGGTAGCCTAATTTTCGACAAACTTATCATTGCCATTGGAAACAACACGGCCAAACAAAGGTATTTTCCTATCGAGGTGATGAAACAAAAAATAGAATTAACTACAAGACAAAATCCTAGAATTGCTGTCGAAATATTTGAAGGCCTCACTTCAAATTTTGCCAAAGAAGTAGGTGCCAATTTCTTGTTACGCGGTCTTAGAAACACCACTGACTTTGAATACGAAAATACAATTGCGCAGGTAAACAATTACTTGAACGAAGGTCTTGAAACGGTTTTTCTCATCACCAATCCCGAATACGCCTATATTAGTTCTACCATTGTAAGAGAAATACACCGCTACGGAGGCAATGTAGGAAAATTTCTGCCCTACCAGCTTTAACCTATAAAGCTCAAAAAAATGGGGAAATCTTTATAAAGACCTCCCCATTGTTAATCAAAACTATAACTCTTACTTGGCTGCAGCTTCTTCCTTGCCTTTCAATGCACGAGGTACGGTCACAGTAGCAACTGGAATTGCGGGTGCATTTAAGACCTTGAAATTACCAGCAGGTATATCGCTTACCCTCACTGATTTAGACAAGTCAAGGTCGGTTACATCTACTTCAAGAAAAGAAGGTAGGTCTTCGGGAAGTGCAAGTACTTTTATTTTTTCAACTTTCTGAACAAGTTTGCCACCTTTGGTCACACCCAAAGCAGTACCTTTAAAACGAATTGGCACTTCAATTTTCACTTTTTTATCATTGCGAATTAGAAGAAAATCGGCATGAAGCATCACATCACTAACTGGGTGAAACTGTGTAGCTTGTAAAAAGGCTTCATGAGTATCGCCTTCAATGTTCAACAACACTTTGTACACATCTTGAGTGTACACAAGGGGACGAAACAAAATCATGGGAGAGTAAAAATGTATTTGCTCACTGCCACCATATAGCACACAAGGCACCATTGCTTCCGCACGAAGATCTTTCGAATCTTTCTTACCGAGATTTGCTCTTTTATACCCTATAATCTCTACTGTTTTCATTTTTAATTGATTTATGTGAAAAGAAATAATTTACTAACCTATAAATAAAGAACTGATTGACTGATAATTGTGTGTCCTCATGATAGCATTGGCAAACAGTTCTGAAACGGAAAGCTGTTTAATTTTGGGAGAATTGCCTTTGAGAGGAATAGTATCTGTGACGACTAGTTCGGTCAAAACCGAATTACTTATGTTATCATAAGCATTTCCCGAAAGAACAGGATGAGTACATATTGCCCTTACTGATTTAGCTCCATTTTTCATGATGAGCTCTGCCGCTTTTGTCATTGTACCACCTGTATCTATCAAGTCATCTACCAAAATCACGTTAGCATCGGTCACATCGCCAATCAATTGCATTGAGGCTATCTCGTTAGCACGCTTTCTGTGTTTGTCGCAAACCACTAGGTCACAGTTCAAATACTTGGCAAATCCACGTGCTCTTGCCACCCCTCCCACATCGGGTGAGGCTATAAGCAAGTTGTCAAGATTTAACGATTTGATGTATGGAACAAAAACCCATGCTCCATCCAAATGATCGACAGGAATATCGAAGAAACCTTGTATTTGACCAGCATGAAAATCACAAGCCATAATCCTATCTGCTTTGGCAAAAGAAATAAGGTTTGCCACAAGTTTGGCGGCAATAGGAACACGTGGCTTGTCTTTTCTATCTTGCCTAGCGTAGCCAAAATAAGGGGTTACAACCGATACTGTTCCAGCAGAAGCACGGTGTGCGGCATCTACCATAAGCAAAAGCTCCATCAAATTGTCGGCTGGCGGAAATGTACTTTGTATGATAAATACGTCTGCACCTCGCACAGACTCGTTGAAACTAATAGACAATTCTCCGTCGCTGAATCGGTTGATCGTAACTTCACCAAGTGGCTGACCAAGGTATTTGGCTATTTTCTCTGCCAGATAAAGAGATGCTGTACCTGAAAATACCTTAATTGTTGACATATTGTTTAAATAAATGCCCCGCTATACGGGGCATTTTTGGTTGACCGACCAGGTTTCGAACCTGGACTCTTCTGAACCAAAATCAGACGTGTTGCCAGTTACACCAT
>DMUD01000288.1 GCA_003476475.1 Cytophagales bacterium
AACAAATAAGAGTTGCAGGTGGTGAAAAATTAAGTTTCGACAACATGTCTCCCAAGCGCTTCTCAATGGAAGTCAGAATAAATGCTGAAGACCCTGCCAATGGTTTTAGGCCTTCGGCTGGAAAAATAACGCAGTTACATTTTCCAGGTGGCAAGGGTATACGTGTTGATTCGCACGTGTACAATGGTTACACCATTCCGCCCAATTATGATTCAATGATTGCCAAGCTTATCGTGACAGCCGAATCGCGTGATGAAGTATTGAGCCGTATGAAAAGAGCCTTGCAAGAATTTGTGATTGAAGGTGTTAAAACAACAATTCCTTTTCATTTAAAGCTGATGGATGACCCTGGTTTCAAATCGGGGAAATTTACGACAAAGTACTTGGAAACATTTGACTTTGAAAGTTTGAAATAGTTGTTGTTTCACAACTTAGTTTTTGTTTACTTAGTATTGTTTCTTGTCTGTCTGCGTGAGTAAAATTAAACTTGAAATATTAGGTTTGTCATCAAGCCAATCACAAACTGGCTCTTTTGCTTTGGTTTTGGGCGAGGAGGGTGGCAATCGTCGTTTGCCCATCATAATTGGCATGTTTGAAGCCCAAGCCATTGCGATTGAAATTGAAAAAATAGTTCCCAACAGGCCCATGACCCACGATTTATTCAAGTCGTTTGCGGCTAGTTTTCACTTTGATGTTGAAGAAATTCTAATTTCTGATTTAAAAGAAGGCGTTTTCTATGCCAAAATCATTTGTTCTGATGGTAGAAACAAAGTCGAGGTAGATGCTCGTCCCTCAGATGCGATTGCAATAGGTCTTCGTTTCAATGTGCCGATTTATACGGTAGAATCTATTATGTCCGAAGCAGGTATTCTTCTTTCAGACATTACTGTTGAAGAAAGTAGTACTGAAAATATTCCTGCTGAAAAAAAAATAAGAAAACCGAAACAAACTAAAGATAAAAATACACAGATTGAGAATTTGAGTAGCGACCAACTAAAAACAATGCTCGAAGTGGCGCTCAAAAATGAAGACTACGAAAATGCCGCCCGATTGCGCGACGAGCTAAATAAACGCAATTGATACAACAATCTCTCCATTTTTTAGTTTTGAATAATGATTGAAAACTTTTCTGAAAGTTTTCATAATTCTGGCCCTCTAAACAAAAACCTATGTTAAACAAAATCCTTGTTGTAGGATTATATTTCCTTTTTACTTTTCCCCTATTTGCACAAGAAAAATTTGTTTTGAATGGCAGTATTAGTGATTCGGCCAATGGCGAAAATCTAATTGGTGCTTCTATTTACATCAAAGAAAGCAATTCGGGTGCTGTTACCAACTCTTATGGCTACTATTCTTTGACCTTGCCGCAGGGTGTTTACACGCTCACCGTCAGTTATTTGGGTTATCAATCCATTACTCGAAAAATAGACATGAGCAAAAACATTAGGCTCGATTTTTCTTTGAGGGAAATGCAGATGGAAACCAAAGAGGTAGTAGTGTTGGGTGAACGAAAAGATGCCCAAGTGAAAAACTTGGAAATGGGTACTACCAAACTCGAAATGAAAACCATTAATGCCATTCCCCCACTTTTAGGGGAGGTTGATGTTATCAGAAGCATTCAGCTATTGCCAGGCGTTTCTTCAGTGGGGGAAGGGGCCACGGGTTTCAATGTAAGGGGAGGTGGAATAGATCAGAACTTGGTGCTTATTGACGAGGCTCCAGTTTATAATTCGGCACACTTACTTGGATTTTTTTCGGTTTTCAATCCAGATGCGGTAAAAGATGTAAAGCTTTCTAAAGCGGCCATCCCTGCCCAATACGGTGGTAGGCTTTCTTCGGTGTTGGATGTGAGAATGAAAGAGGGAAACATGAAAAGACTCGCAGTACAAGGAGGTGTTGGTCTCATATTCAGTCGATTGACGGTAGAGGGTCCCTTGAAAAAGGACAAAGCTTCATTTATAGTGGCCGCCAGAAGGTCGTATGCCGATGTGCTGTTTAGGCCTTTTATAAAAAATTCGATTGGCGATGTAGGACTTTATTTTTATGATTTAACAGCCAAAGTCAATTATGTGATAAACGAGAAAAACAGGGTTTTTTGGTCGGGGTATTTGGGACGTGATGTATGGAATTTTCCGGGTGCTTCGTTGGGTTGGGGAAATGCTACAACCACAGTTCGTTGGAATCACTTGTTCAGCAGTAAATTGTTTATGAACCTGACAGGCTATTACAGCAATTACGATTTCAGACTCAAATTTGGTGAAAACAATGAAGACTCTTTTGAATGGACTGCCCGAATTATCAACAACAGTTTGAAACCTGATTTTACTTGGTATATCAACGATAAAAACACTTTGTCTTTTGGTGGCCAATCCATTTACTACAAAATAATCCCTAGCGATGGTTTGGGCGTATCGCGTGGCTCGGTGAGCGACATAAGTTTGCCCAATCAATTTGCGTTGGAAAATGCGGTATATGTGGCAAATGAGCAAAAGTTGACACCGCGTGTTACGTTGCAATACGGCCTACGTTATTCATTTTTCACCTATTTAGGGCCGGGCACGGTTTACACCTATCCCAATGTAGCGGGAAATTTCAAGCGTTATCCCATATCTTCTCAAACATACAATGACTGGGTCAATATAAAGACCTATTCCAATCCTGAACCAAGGGCTTCGATTAATTATTCTTTGAACGAAAAATCGTCTATTAAAGCAAGTTACAACCGAATGGCGCAATACATCCATTTGGTTTCCAACACCAATGCCTCTATTCCCATCGACACTTGGACACCAAGCACACCCAATATTCAACCCCAAAAATCCGATCAATATTCTTTAGGTTATTTTCGTAGTTTGGGCAAAGACAACCAGTTCCAAGTTTCGGTCGAAGGCTTTTACAAAGACATGTGGAATCAGCTAGATTACATAGATGGAGCAAATTTGCGTTTCAATCGGTTTTTGGAAGGGGAATTGATATCAGGAAAAGGCAGATCTTATGGTATGGAATTTTATGTACGAAAGAGTGAAGGAAGATTCAC
>DMUD01000236.1 GCA_003476475.1 Cytophagales bacterium
TTTTTTTGATTGGGCAAGCAAGTGGCCTATATCTTGTAAATCAATTCTTTATATTACACAAAGTCGCTTGGCCGCTTCGGCAAGTTCTTGCTCTTTTTTGGCAAAACAAAAACGAATTAATTTATCGTCTTGTCCATCGGCGTTGAAAACAGAAACGGGAATCGCCGCCACTGCGTGTTTCTGGGTAATCCATTTTACAAATTCCAAATCGGACATTTGAGAAATAGCCGAATAATCGGCCAAAAGAAAATAAGAACCGTCGGTAGGCAAAAACTTAAATGCACTGCCGCTCATTTGTGCAATAAAGAAATCGCGTTTTTGTTGGAAAAACTTGGACAATGAAAGATAATTTTCTTGCTGTTCCAAAAAATCAGCCATAGCATATTGAATGGGTGTATTGGCACTAAATGTCACAAATTGGTGCACTTTGCGAATTTCTGCAGTCAAATATTTTGGCGCCAAACAATACCCAATTCGCCAACCCGTACAATGAAAAACTTTACCCAAAGAGGCTATCACCACCGTGCGATCGTACAATTGCGGGTGACTGGCCAAACTCAAATGAGACTTTCCGTCGAAAACCATGTGTTCGTACACTTCGTCGCTTATCACCACAATGGAAGTATTTTTGACTATTGCCACCAACTTTTCTATATCAATGGCTGTCAGTATTTTGCCAGTAGGATTGTGGGGCGTGTTTAGGATGATGAGTTTCGTTTTCGGATTGACGAGTGCAGCCACTTTGTCCCAATCGTAATGGAAGTGAGGGGTTTCTAGTTTTATCCGAATCAATTTTCCCTTGTTAAAATCTATAGCTGGCGGATAAATGTCAAAAACCGGCTCGAAACATATCACCTCGTCACCCTCGTGCACAAAAGCGCTTATTGCGGCAAAAACAGCTTCCGTAGCACCCGCCGAAATGGTCACTTCTGTGGCCACATCGTAGGAAATTCCGTACAAATTTTTTTGTTTTTGGCTTATCACCTCGCGCAATCGCAGCACACCTTCCATAGGTGAATATTGGTTAACGCCTTTGCGCATGTATGTCCCAACCAAATCAACCAATTGTTCCGATACCTCAAAGCCGGGAAAACCCTGGGCAAGATTAATGGCACCGTATTGTTGTGCCAATGCAGACATGGCAGAAAATATCGAAATGCCTAGATTCGGAAATTTGCTATGATTTGCCAATATTCAGGTTTTTTATTCCAATCAAAACTGATTTTTATCGATAATTTCTATGGCCCGCTCCATCTGTTCGTCAGTCGATTTTTGCAAACCGGTTTCAGTCATGTACACAAACTCATCTGGTTTTATGCCAGTTCGTTCTACAATATTTCGATTGATATCCCATGTTTTGTTGTTCACCAAAGTATATTCGATTCCGCACGGCAAGGTGCGCTGCACAATAAAACTCGTTGCCCCAAAAGTATAATCTCCCACTATCTTTATTTGCTTGTTGAATGCCTTTATTTGGCGCATGGCCATGGTAGCATGTTCGGCAGCACTTATGGTGAAACGATTTGTCAATACCACGATAGAACCCAAAAACTTT
Source organism: Cytophagales bacterium (assembly GCA_003476475.1). Taxonomy (GTDB): domain Bacteria; phylum Bacteroidota; class Bacteroidia; order Cytophagales; family UBA9547; genus UBA9547. The sequence goes on from DMUD01000236.1 coordinate 1,556, forward strand.
GGCAACCTATTATTACCGCCAACAGCAAAACGCAATTCAGGACCGAAATTTTCGGGCAGTGGCCCAACTTTTTCCCGATTGTATCCATAGGTGATTTCGCCAACCCCCAGTGGCAAAAAAACACTCATGGCATTCCACATCACGCCCAAATTCCCCCCTTCATTCATTCTCAAATCTAATATCATTCCTTTAACAGAAGGATAAGTTGTAATAGCAGTACGAATCATGTTTTCAACGGAAGCACTTGTAAGAAATGAAAGTATATTCACGTATAAAATGTCGTTGCCCGCTATTTTACCATAAATAAAAATGGTATCGGTTTGGGTAGGATTTACCACATTGGGAGCTGTTAGCACTTTGTAAGTCGAATTATCGATATACAATTTGTTGATAGCAAGATAATTTTCGTAGTAAAATCTGATTGATTCGGATGAAGCCCCATTATTTCCTGATTTTTCGGTTCGGACTAACTGAAATACATTGGCTGTGCCCTTTTCGTTTGAAAAATAATTTTTCTTATACGATACGCTCAAATGCCCGTCGGAGAAACCACTTAGCATTTGGGTGATGACAGAGTATAATTGGTCTGTGGTAGTGGTAGAGCCAACCATGTTTCGAAACTTATCATATCGGCTTTTCCAATCAATTCCATCTTCTTGGAAATAGGGATAACCATTGTGCAAATCGTTCCAAAAAATCTCAAAATTTCGTTCAGGTTCACTGGTAGGGTCCGGTTTTATCAGCAGTTTTTTGCAAGACGCAAACACCAGCAAACCGAGGATTAATACGCTATAATGCTTTTTTGAAAACATATCAAAATCAACTAAAAATGGAAATACAGCCCAATAAATCCTTGACTGTAAGCCCATTGTTCTTTTTCTGGAAAATTCACTTGCAAATAACGGAAGGCATAGGTTCCCTTTAAACTAACTTTTTGTGACAAATGAAAACGGTAATGCAAACGACTGTCGAAACCAAAAATATTTTTCACTATCGAATATTTCACCTGGGTGACTGTAGTAGGATCTGCCTCTAGATTAGTCAAAGTTCGCGATGCTCGGCTAATAATGGGAGTGGAAACAATGTATTCCAACTGATGTTTGAAATTAAAATTCCGTTCAAAACTCAATACAACACTAGCGGATTGTATCAAATCGTTCAGCTTATTTTTGTATTCAAACTGAATGAAGTTTTTCTGAAAACGATTGAGCGACAAATCGAATCCTAGAAACACGTTTATTTTCCTATTTTCTGTATCCTTTAAAAGGTACAAAATAGTGTAATTAAGCAAGTAGGCTTTCGATTTCAACGTACTCAAATCCAAACCATCAGTTTCAGTTGGGAAAAACTCTCCAAGCTGGCCTTTGTACGCAAAACCTTCGTTGGTTTTGGTATGTAATATCGGTGAATTCATGAATTCTAATCGTAAAAAACTTTTTTTAGATTCAGTCCGCACATCAAAATGAAAACTCAAAGGCACAATATCGCCTGAATACAAAAAAGTGGAAATGACCCTGTCGCGCACCGCCACGTTTCCAAATCCGCCCCCTATTCCCAAGCAATATTTATTTTTGATTCTAGCCGTTGTATCTAGCTCCTCTTCATACTGACAAAAAGCACGAAAACCTAACAAAAACATCCACAAAAAAAGTAGTCCTTTGCGGTTCATAAACAAAAATCAATCGTGATTAAGAAACTCAAAGATAAGAGGCAGGGCTTGATTAAGAAATAAACATAAAGTTATATTCAACCATCTGGTTTGCGATACACTCTTCAATTTGAGACAAAAATTATGATTACTGGTTTTTATTTGTTTTTTTGAACTGAACATCAAAAAAACAGGGAATTTGCCAATCTTTCACACCCGTTTTGCACCCACTCCTAGCGGCTATTTGCACCTTGGCAATGCTTTGTCTTTCGCTATTGCTTGGGCTATTGCCAAACAACAAAATGGGATAATTACCTTGCGCATCGACGACCTATACAACACGCACTTCAAAACCGAACATCTGGAAGATATTTTCGATACGCTCTCTTTCCTTGAACTCGATTATCAGAATGGTCCAAAAAACACCGAAGATTTTTTATTGCATCACAGCCAACAAAATAAACTTGACAGTTACAACGCATTGCTAAACCAATTGATTGAAATGAACAAAATATATGCTTGTGCTTGCTCACGTAGCCAATTGCAACAGCATACAATCGATGGGCATTACAACCGAATTTGCCTAAACAAAAACCTTGACTTGGACAGCCCCGATGTAGCTTGGCGAATAAAAATACCCTTGGAGGAAGTTGTAGAAGTACAAGACCAATTACTAGGCACTATCCAAGTACCTTTGGGAAAAACCATGCCCGATTTTATTGTGCGTCGAAAAGACAAAGTCCCATCTTACCAAACCACCTCATTGGTCGACGATGTTACAATGAAAATCAATTATATAGTACGCGGGCAAGATTTGCTCCATTCTACAGCATCCCAATTGTATTTGGCCAAAACAACTGGTTTAAACGCTTT
>DMUD01000106.1 GCA_003476475.1 Cytophagales bacterium
TCCGATCTTCTACCCTTTTGCAAGCGAAACAAGCTATTCAAGGTGGCATGAAGTTTCAGTTGGCAATGCTATCAGCCCAAAAAAATATTGAAGCGAGACAAGGATTTGAATTGCAGTATTTTGAAATGGTGGATACCCGTACGCTTCAGCCTGTTTCAGAAAACTTTGAGGGCGAGGTTGCCTTGTGTCTTGCCGTGAATGTAGAGGGGGTAAGACTTCTGGACAATATTGTTTTCCAACGTTAGCATACAGGCAAATAATACGAGTAATAGATTTTTCAGTACTTTCGCATCAAAAATTCAGCAATGCAAATACAAGTCCTCAAATCAAAGATACATCGTGTAAAAATAACGCAAGCCGAGTTGGAATATGTGGGCAGTGTGACAATTGATGAAGATTTGATGGATGCCGCCAATATGATTCAAAACGAAAAGGTACAAGTATTGAATCTTAGCAATGGCGAGCGTTTAGAAACCTACGTTATAAAAGGCGAAAGGGGGTCGGGTGTGATATGCATGAATGGCCCTGCTGCGCGAAAAATGCATGTAAACGATAGAATCATCATTCTTTCGTATTGTTTGCTCGATTTTGAGGAAGCCAAAAAATATGAACCTGTTTTGGTTTTCCCCAACGAGATGAACAAGTTGTAATGTTTCGTGTACTTTTTTAACGGTTATGAACAAGATTTTAAAAAACGTGCTTTCCTATGCAGGCATGTTGCTCATTACCAGTTTTTTGCTCTGGTTTTCGCTAGGCAATATCGAGGCTCCTGAAGGGCAAAGCAAGTGGGATTTTATCAAAGATACTTGGAACCAGGCCAATAAATTTTTCTTTTTTCTTTCGGGTTTTGTGGCGGTACTCAGCCATTTGGTACGTGCCGAACGTTGGCGTTTGATGTTGAGGCCCATTGGGTATTCTGTCACCTTGTTGAGTGGCTTTTATTCAGTCATGGTGGGTTATTTTATCAATTTGGCAATACCGCGTGGCGGCGAAGTGTCGCGTTGCTTGAATATGTTTCGGTTGGAAAAAGTGCCTTTGGAAACCTCAGCAGGTACAGTGGTAGCGGAACGTCTTATAGATGTGTGTTTTTTGTTGGGATTTATTGCTTCATCGTTCCTAATCGAGTATGAAAAGTTGATTGAACTGCTTTCGGGTTTTATGGAAGCGCGCAAGCAGGCTCAAGCCTCAGTAGACAGTTTTCCTATCTTTTGGATTGTAATTAGTATTTTGATTGTGGAGGCATTGGCGGTATTTGTGTTAATTAAATCTGGCAAGTTGTCCAAAATTATGCCACGATTGAAAGAAGTGTGGTCGAATTTGAAGAAAGGATTACTCTCTGTTTTTACATTGGAAAAGAAAGGGCTATTCTTTGTTTATTCCCTCGCTATATGGGTTTTGTATTTCTTGATGGCATGGTTGTGTATGCTCGCTTTTGCTGAAACCAAAGTTTTGGGAATAGATGCAGCCCTTTCGATATTTACCCTTGGATCAATTGCGATGGCTATGCCATTGCCAGGTGGTACAGGAAGCTACCATGTGCTAGTGCCAGCTGGTCTTACGTTGTTGTATGGATTGAATCCAGACAAAGCGCTCGCTTTTACCATTGTGTTTCATGCTTGGCAAACTATCGTCATCATTGTGTTTGGATTGTTGTCAATGCTTGGAAGTCAGTTATACAAGTCGAAAGAATAAGTAGCTTGTAGCCAGTAATTAAATGGGAATAAAATTGGAAGCAGCGCAAAAAATTGTCAATTGGTCATCCGCATTCGAGCAAGTGTCGGCGTGGAAAAAACAAGATATCAGCGTTGTTTTTACCAACGGTTGTTTCGACATCTTGCACCTTGGCCATGTCGATTATTTGGAGAAAGCCCGTGCCCTTGGCGATAAACTCGTAGTGGGATTAAATACCGATGCTTCGGTAAAAAGGCAAGAAAAAAGTCCGGAAAGACCTATCAATGATGAATATAGCCGTGCCCGATTGTTGGCCTCTCTTTTTTTTGTCGATTTGGTGGTGCTGTTCGATGAGCAAACACCGTATGACATAATTGCATACCTTCAGCCCAATGTATTGGTAAAAGGTGACGATTATGCAGTTGAAAACATTGTTGGTGCGAATATTGTAATAAATAATGGGGGTGTAGTAAAAACAGTACCATTGGTAAAAGGATACTCCACTACTAAAATTGTAAACAAAATTAAAAATTTAAATTAAAGCCGTATGTTATTAGTTATCGGTATTGTTACCATGTTGATTAGCTGGCTAGTGAGCAGCAGGATGAAAAGCAAATTTCATCAGTATTCCCAAATTGGTCTAAGATCTGGGACAAGTGGTGCCGAAGCGGCCTCTCAAATGCTTCGCGACAATAACATTTACGATGTGAAGATTATTTCGGTAGATGGGCAACTTACCGACCATTACAATCCATTAGACAAAACCGTGAATTTGAGTCACGATGTGTATTATGGTCGTAGTGCAGCTTCGGTAGCGGTGGCCGCACACGAGTGCGGCCATGCGGTTCAGCATGCCAAGGCTTATTCTATGTTACAACTCAGGTCCACCTTGGTGCCGGTAGTAAACGTAAGTTCAACTATTCTTAACTATGTAAACTTGCTTCTTCTTTTTGGTGGCGGATTTATCTTTTACAGCACAGGCGCGGTCAATACCACCATCTTGTTGGTCATAATCGCAGCCAACCTTGGGCTGGCCACTTTTTCCTTAATCACTCTTCCTGTGGAATTTGATGCTAGTAACCGCGCTTTGGCATGGATGACCACTCGTGGCATTGTAACCAACAACGAACACGAAATGGCCAAAGACGCCCTTTGGTGGGCTGCTATGACCTATGTCGTTGCCGCTTTAGGGTCCCTTGCCCAATTGTTGTATTGGGTATCTATCTTTTTGGGCAGGAGGGACGACTAAACTTGGTTTATAAAGTTTAATTTATACGCTCACGTTGTTTTCGCGCAGGGCGTTGTTCAACGATGTTTTCAGGTCGGTACTTTCCTTGCGTTTTCCAATAATAAGGCAGCAAGGAACTTGGTAATCGCCTGAAGGAAATTTTTTGGTGTAAGAACCAGGAATCACCACCGAACGAGGAGGTACATAGCCTTTGTATTCGATTGGTTCATTTCCTGTCACGTCAATTATTTTCGAACTACCTGTAATTACGACGTTAGCACCCAAAACAGCTTCTTTGCCTACATGTGCTCCTTCTACCACTATACAACGTGAACCTAGAAAGGCACCGTCTTCAATAATGACTGGTGCAGCTTGCACAGGCTCCAATACGCCTCCTAGTCCTACGCCCCCACTCAAATGTACATTTTTTCCTACTTGTGCGCAACT
>DMUD01000120.1:0-2510 GCA_003476475.1 Cytophagales bacterium
TCATGCCGTCGATGTGTGGAAAAATGAATTTTGTTTTATTAAACAACAAAACCCATGGACAATTCCTTCAAAAACATTTTAATTCCCACCGATTTCTCTTCGGCAGCCGAAAATGCCGTGACACACGGTTTGGCTTTGGCCTCCAAAACAAAAGCCAATGTGTTGTTTTTGCACACCTACCATTTCCCTATTCTAAGGGGCGTGAATGGCGAAAACATTTACTTGGATGAAAACAGCAACCAAGAGGCTTTGAAAGCCGCCAAGGAACGACTGCTGGAAACGCAAAAAAAAGCGGTAGTACTGCACCCCGACTTGCATATAGAATACACCAATGAACAAGGTTTTTTGAGCGATGTAATTACTTCCATTTGCAATCAACACCACATAGACCTGATAGTGATGGGTACCAAAGGTGCTAGTGGCTTGGACGAGTATTTGATTGGCTCCAACACGGCCATTGTGCTCGATAGCGTGTCTTGCCCCGTGTTGGTGGTACCCAAAAATGCAAGTTTCAAACCATATAAGAAGATTTTGTTTGCCACCGATTTCCAATTTGACGATGTGGAGGCCTTGTTCAAACTCATTCCCATTGCATCACTTTTCGGCGCAAGTTTGGAAGTAGTACACATAAGCCACCATGCAAAAGAAGATGCAGAGCTAATGGATTGGTTCCAACAAATATGCGAGGAGCGCAGCCCCAACAAACCCATCCTATTCAGCAACATAGTACGCAGCGAATCGACCTTGAAGGCCTTGAACAAATTGATGCATGCCAAAGAGATAGACCTAATGGCCATGACCTCGACCAACAAGGGATTTCTAAAAAGACTATTCACCGGCAGCTTAACCGAAAAAATGGCCTACCACACCGACATTCCGTTCATGGCTTTCCATGTGCATGAAAACAACAGACTTTAACCAAAAACCGAACAAATGGCTGATTACATCAAATTTCTTAGTGAAATAGACTATTCGCAAGTGGCGGAAGTAGGCGGCAAAAACGCCTCGCTAGGCGAAATGTACCAAAAACTGCAAGACAAAGGAATTAAAATTCCCAACGGATTTGCCACCACTGCCAATGCTTACTGGCTTTTCCTGCAGGAAAACAACCTCTTCGAGCCTTTGCAAGAAAATTTGAACAAGCTCGACACCAAAGATTTTCAAAACTTGCATAAAATAGGGCAAGCCTGTCGACAACTGATTTTGGAAAAACATCTGCCATTTCATCTAAGCAGCGAAATTTTAGACGCCTACCACACATTGCTTAAAAAATACCCCAATCCCATTGAAGTGGCTATTCGAAGTAGCGCCACCGCCGAAGACCTTCCCACTGCGAGTTTCGCAGGACAACAAGAATCCTATTTGAATATAACAAATGAAAAAGATTTGTTATATTTTATAAAAAATTGCTACGCCTCCCTTTTTACCGACCGTGCCATCAAGTACAGACACGACAACGGCTTTCAACACATGAAAGTGGCTTTATCTGTTTGCGTACAGCAAATGGTGCGCTCCGACTTGGCCTCGGCGGGTGTAGGCTTTACGCTAGACCCCGAAACGGGTTTTCGCGAGGTGGTGTATTTGACAGGCAGTTGGGGTTTGGGCGAAAATGTGGTACAGGGCGCAGTAAATCCCGACGAGTTTTATGTGTATAAACCCCACCTTCCAACCGACTTTAAATCCATTTTATCGAAAAAAACAGGCAATAAAGCCCTCACCATGGTGTATGCTAGCCAAAACGAAACACATGGCCTTACCCAAAACATTTCCACTTCGTTAGAAAAACAAAAACAGCTTGTATTGCAAGACGATGAAATTGTAAAATTGGCCAAATGGTGCGTCATCATCGAAAAACACTATGGCATGCCCATGGACATTGAATGGGCCAAAGATGGCATGACGGGAGAAATGTACATTGTACAAGCAAGACCCGAAACGGTACACTCGCAAGCAACCAAAAAGGTGATAAAAAAGGAATATGTGCTGAAAAGCAAAGGAAAGGTTTTGGCGAGTGGCATAGCAGTAGGCGACCGCATAGCCTGTGGCATAGCGCGGGTGCTTGAATCGCCGGCTGAGGCACACAAACTAAACGAGGGAGAAATTTTGGTTACCGGCGTTACCAATCCCGACTGGGATCCTATCATGAAAAAAGCCAAAGCCATTATCACCGACAAAGGTGGCCGCACGAGCCATGCCGCCATAGTGGCGCGCGAGGCTGGAGCTATTGCCGTGGTAGGAACTGTGGAAGCAAGCAAAAAGATACAAGACGGACAACTGCTCACGGTAGATTGTGCCGAGGGAAATAAAGGCTTTGTGTACGAAGGCAAAGTCAACTGGGAGGAGAAAAGTACTGATTTATCGGCGCTTGGCACACCCCACACCGCCACCATGTTCATTTTGGGCAATCCCGAAAGAGCTTTTGAACTGGCATTGCTCCCAAACAAAGGCGTGGGCCTGATGCGCCTAGAATTCATCATCACCGACAGCATACAAATACACCCTATGGCCTT
>DMUD01000120.1:2793-3012 GCA_003476475.1 Cytophagales bacterium
ATTCATCATCACCGACAGCATTCAAATACACCCTATGGCCTTGGCAAAATTCAACGAATTGACCGATGAAAATGTAAAGGCCAAAATCGAAGAACTCACTTACGGATATGCCAACAAGGAAACATTTTTTGTGGAAAAGTTGGCACAAGCGGTAGCTACCATTGCCGCAGCATTTTCGCCACACGATGTCATTGTGCGCATGAGCGACTTCAAGACCAA
>DMUD01000120.1:3294-3770 GCA_003476475.1 Cytophagales bacterium
CGCATGAGCGACTTCAAGACCAACGAGTATGCCAACCTAATAGGTGGCCGCGATTTTGAACCCTTGGAAGAAAACCCAATGATTGGTTTCAGGGGCGCCTCGCGCTACTACCACGAACGCTATCGGGAAGGTTTTCGACTTGAATGCGAGGCCATGAAAGTGGTGCGCAACGACATGGGCTTTCACAACGTGAAACTGATGATTCCTTTTTGCCGCACCGTAGAAGAAGGCAAAAAGGTATTGGATATCATGAAAAATTTTGGGCTGCGCCAAGGGGAAAACGATTTGCAAGTGTATGTGATGTGCGAAATACCCAGCAACGTGATTTTAGCCGAGCAGTTTGCCGAGGTTTTCGACGGTTTTTCGATTGGTTCAAACGACCTCACCCAACTCCTACTGGGCATTGACCGTGATTCAACCTTGGTTTCCAATTTGTTTGACGAAAACAACGAGGCCGTAAAAAATGCCATAAAAGA
>DMUD01000055.1 GCA_003476475.1 Cytophagales bacterium
ACTTTATATGAAGTATCTATTCCACAAGGATTGATAGCAATCAGCGAAACGGTGAAAATGGTGTCTCTTTTACCGTACTGATAAAAAGCATGTGTATGAAAAATCTCACCGGTAGTATTTGTTGGACTACCATCACCATAATCCCAAACAAAGCTGTAAGGGCTTCCAACCGAGGCATTTTTAAAAGTAAAAACAGCAGGTGTGCAACCGTAATTTTTGTCTGTGCCAATAACTGAAAAAGGCTTGGGAATAACTTTGACAGAATCTTTAAAAGTAGAAAGACCACATCTATTTTGAACGTCCAACTTTATGACGTAAGTGGTGTCACTGGAGGTCGCCACAGAATAAAGTATATTGCCTGGGTCGCGCACGGTGCTAGGTTGTCCATTGCCAAAGTCCCAAGCATAGGCCATATGCTTTCCCACCGATTTATTGCTCACAAACACACTCAGTGGTTTGCACCCTTCTTCTTTGTCTTTGGAAAAATTGGCAATTGGTGCCACTATTACATCAATCTTTTTACTCAATGAATCGGAACATTTGAAAGATGAAGTGGCAACCACTTTCAAATAATAGGTGCCAGTATCAGTGTATGCATATTTTAAATTGGTGGACGAATTGGAGAATTTACCGTCGCCAAAAGACCAGCGCAAGGAGGTGTCGCCAGTAGTTTTGTTGTCTATTTGCACTTCTTCTAACTTGCACACTATACTATCCACATTGAATGCAATCTTTGGCATTGGGCGCACATACACCTGAATACTATTGGTATCTACACAGCCCGTGGCAGTATCTTCTTCTCTCAATCGGTAGAGGGTGGTGCTTAGTGGACTTACTGTAAAAGAGGAGGCATTCGACACAATATTACCATCAACACTCCATTCGTATTTTTTGCCCGAAGAAGACAACCCGCCAAGGGTGACACTCGTCTTCTCGCAAACAGAATTCACCGTCCCTACCTCTGCCTTTGGCAACGGATTTATGATGACCGTATCGGTCAAAACTTCGCTACATGTATTGGCCAAACTAGTTATTCGGTACACCACACTTTCTTGAATCGTACCTGAATTTAAAAGTCGTTGGTTAATGAGAGTGCCTTCCCCCGAAACAGCCCCAACTGCACCGGATGTAGGAAATACTGTCCAACTAAATGTTGTGCCCGAAATACTAGAACTAATTGCTATTTTGGCTGAATCCTTGCTACATATACTGAAGTTGAGAGGTGTGGCTAAAATTTGAGGACTTGGATATACCCTCACTTCCTTCACTCCTACGGGTCCATCGCAACCATTTGCTCTTGGTGTTACTGTATAAATGGCTTTTTCCAATGCTGTGTTATTGTTAAATAAACTTTGTGTAATGGTGTTGCCACTCCCAATGGTGTCGCCTGTAAGACTGCCGCTAAATGTAGCTTTCCAATAAAAAGTGGTGTTGGGGACTGGAGAAGTAATGTTTATGGTAGTAGATGCCCCACCACAAATGGTATCATTTTTCAACACCCCATCTGTAAAAATAGGAGTAGGCCTGACGAGAATTCTTACCAAAAATGGCGTACTGTTACAACCCAAAGTATTGGACAAAGTGGTATAAGTAACCGTTTCGCTGCGATTGCTAAAACTAACCAAAGAGTCGGTTATCGTATTTCCACTTGCCGACGTGTTACCAATGATAAGAGAATTCTGAGGACTTGACCAAGACAATACACCGTCTGGCAAACTTGATGTTAATTTTATGTTTATCCTTTCGCCACTGCAAATAGTATCTGCCGAAGGGGTGGCGCTAACATTGGCTGTTGGTGGCCTTACAGTAACTATAATGTTTGTGGCAGGCCCTTCACATCCATACAACGAACCTTTTATGGAATAACTGACATTCCCTGAGGTTATGGAATTATTGGTTAAAAACTGATTAATAGAATCGCCCACGCCATCGCTACCGCCTGTAATAATATTACCAGGATCGGGTGTGTAGGTCCAGGCATATGTAACATCTTTGGTAGGTGAAGTGAAGCCTAAGGCAGTACTAGAACCGTTACAAATGGCAGGGTCGTCGGGACTTACAATTGTTTTGGGCAATGGCAAAACGCTAACGACATAGTCTGATTGAGCAAAACATGTTCCTACGATGGCTTTTGAAGTAATCGTGTAGGTAACTTTTTCAATAGAGTCGGTAGGGTTGGCAATGGTTTGTGTAGGAATTACATTAGTTCCGGAAGTTGCATAGCCGCTAAGTCCAGCACCGGCACTTGCAATCCATGTCAAAATACCCGTGTCGGTCGTAATACTTATCTCCTTGGTTGAATTTCCGGAACAAATTTGCTGACGGGTGGTATCGTACAGAATAGAAGGATTGGGATTAACCGTAACCTCATAGTCAACAGACTCTCCAATACACAATGATGGAGCCGATCCTGTGGGGGTAATCGAATATTTTACAGTTTCCGAAACAAACGAATTGCTCACCAACACATCGCTTATGCTATCTCCCACGAAAGCTGGAAGAAAACCTGTTACATTGCCCGAAAGATTGGTTGCAAGCCAATTGTAAGTGGTATTTCTGACATTTGAAATAGGTTTATATTTCACCGTGTCTCTTGAACATTGTGTTAAACTTCCACCCGTGATAACTGGAAACTGATTTAATACAATTCTGTACCTCAAAGTATCTGCCACACAATTTAACACTGTGCTTGTGAGCGTATTATAGGTATTCTCTCCTTGCACAACATACGTTACCGTATCGCCCAAATCACTACCATCTGTCAACACTTGTGCTGGAAAACTGGTTGTGCCAGTCGGAGTAAAACCAGTAATGTTGCGAGTACCGGTTGCGGCAAAGGAAACATTGGTAGCAATCAAGTTTGATGAAAAATTCACGGGTTTAGATGC
>DMUD01000171.1 GCA_003476475.1 Cytophagales bacterium
TATCGCAAAAAAGGGGATAAATATGTGGTGTACGACCACAAAATCATCAACAAATTTGACCCAAAGCATGAAACGATTTTCCCTCGTATGCACAGCAAGCAGGGCAATCATATAGAAGCCTATTTGAGGTGGGCCAAGCTGCCTCGCGGCAAAAAGCCAACCATGAAAGATAATCTATACTTTTTCTTCCGCTATCAAATAGGGCACATGTACTTGCGCTATTTCTTCTGGAATTTTGCAGGAAGGGAAAGCGACATTCAAGATGCCGACTGGCTTCGACCATGGGATTCTACTAAAGGTATGCCCGACTCGCTTTCAATGAACAAGGCGCGCAATCAGTTTTTTATGTTGCCGTTTATTTTAGGAATTTTAGGTTTGTTTTATCAATATAACAAAGACAAAAACGGCACTTTGATAGTAGGCATGTTGTGGTTTTTGACAGGGATTGCCATGATTATGTACCTGAACCAACCACCTACCGAACCCCGCGAACGAGATTACATTTTTGCGGGTTCAACTTATGCTTTTGCCTTTTGGATAGGGTTTGGGGTGCTAGCTTTAGCTGATCTTTTACAAAATTTCTTGAAGAAGGATGTACTTCGTTATGGAGTTTCTACTTTAGCTTGTTTGGCTGTACCCGGCATAATGGCAGCAGAGGGGTGGGATGACCATTCAAGAGCAAATCGCTGGCATTCTGTCGATTCGGCCAAAAATCTTTTGAATTCATGCGACAAAAATGCGGTCTTGTTTACAGGTGGCGACAATGATACTTTCCCACTTTGGTATGTGCAAGAAGTGGAAGGTTTCCGAACCGATGTGCGAGTGTGCAACCTAAGTTTGTTGAATACCGATTGGTACATCGAACAAATGAAAAGACAGGCTTATTATTCAGATCCGCTTCCTATTTCTTTAGAATTTGACAATTTCATACAAGGCAAAAATGATTATTTGCCTTTTGTGGAAAAACCTGCTCTAAAAGGCGGCATGTATTTGAAGCAATACTTGAAAATGATAAAAGAAAACAATAGGGAGTTGATGGTACAACTGCAAAATGGTGGCGAGATAAGCACATTGCCTACTAATATCCTTGCATTGAATGTAGATACCCATGCTGTGAACGAAATGAAGATTGTACCCAATAACCGTAAAATGTTTGTTGTCAACAAAATGGTGTGGGACATTGGTCAAAAGGCTTTGGAGAAAAAAGACCTCATCATGTTGGATATGATTGCCACCAACGAATGGAAACGCCCCATTTATTTCTCTACTACCTTGGGTAACGATAACTATCTAAACTTGCGTGAGTATATGCAAATGGAAGGATTGGCTTATCGCTTGTTGCCTGCCAAAGTGCCTGGTGCTACCGATGGCTATGTAAACACCGACATTATGTACGAAAGAATGATGAAGGGATATGCTTGGCGAAATTTGGACAATCCGAATATATACTACGACGAAAACCAACGTCGTTTCCCACTCAACCTACGTAGCAGTTTTTATCGTTTGGCCGAAGAACTGGTTATGGAGCAAAAAAATGACAAAGCCAAAGAAGTGATTCATTTCTGTTTGGCCAAACTGCCCGACAATACTATTCCATACGATTACTTCACTCCACGTTTTGTACCCTTGTTGCTTCAAATTGGAGATGAAAAAACCGCGATGGACATTTGCAAAGTGATGGGAGAGCGCGCCGACCAAGAACTGGCTTACTTTACGGTAAATAGGAAAAAAGCCAACAATCAAGAAATTGAAATAAACCTGTATGTGTTGAACCAAATTGTGAGCTCGCTACGCCAGTTCAATAAAAACGAACAGGCCAAAGTGTATGAGGATATTTTCAAAAAATACGAGTCGAATTACCAGCAATAACACCACCATACTTTTAAAAAAAAGGCAGAAGTTTCTAAAACTTCTGCCTTTTTTTTTAGCGATACTAAAAAAAATTAGCGCGTTGCGTAGCGGAAAATCATGACGGCAAGGCACAAAAGAAACATGAGCATAGAGAGCTTGTTTACGCCGTGCATCATTTTTAGGCTGGTGTTCACAGGACGATTTGGGTCTTTTTTTCTAAAAAAATAGGTGAATACTTCTCCTAAAGACAGAAAATTTTTCCAGTTCATGATTTTTGCTTTTAAATGATACTACAGTTTTTAGGGAAGAAGGTTTTGTGAAATTACAAATATTCGGGTTCGGACCACATTCCGTTTTCCTTGATCAGTTCAATTAGTTCGTCGAGGGCGTTTTCGGCCGGTACCGAACGTTTTACCACCTCTTTGCCTTTATAAAGGGCTATTTTGTCTTTTCCAACACCCACATAGCCAAAATCGGCATCGGCCATTTCCCCAGGCCCGTTTACAATACAACCCATTATACCAATTTTGATTCCTTTTAAATGGTCGGTTCGCTTTCGAATCATAGCAGTAGTTTCTTGCAAATCGAACAATGTTCGTCCGCAAGAAGGGCAAGATATGTATTCGGTTTTTGTCATGCGTGTGCGGGCAGCCTGCAGTATTCCAAAGGCAGTTCGGTTGACCATTGATGGCTGTCGTTGTACCGTGTGTCCGTTATTGGTTAGTTCTGAACTGTCAATCAGTAAAATGCCATCGCCAAGGCCATCTACAAGCAAACCACCACAATCGGTAGCCGCTTTTAGTATGAAGTTTTCTTCGTCTTTTTCCTGAAATTCCCTTAAAATGACAGCAGGGTTATCTACACCATTTTCCATCAAATAGAAAAAGATTCGGCGCAAAGCAGCCATAGCATGGTCGTTTTGGGTTGCGAGCACCAATACCGCAGTGTTGTCTTTTTTGATTTGATTATAAAATAGCTCAGTCAAATCTTTGTAGGTGATTTTCACCAAATTCAGTTCTTCACTTTTTTCTGATGCATCAAAATATTCTCCTGAATTAGAATAGAGGGGGAATTTGTTCTTTTTCTCCTTTGATTTTTGCCAAGATTCGTAGTCTAAAATTTCTCTGGTGCCATTAGGAAGCATGAATTGGATTTCTTCTTTTCCTGAATAAATATAGTCGCAGCTTAAATCGGTCGAGTTCCATTTGTCGGTAAGCTCGAAATAGTGCAAACCTATCTCTTTCAAATCATGGTAAGCAATGGGTTTATTTGTTTTACTCAAATCGGCAATGACTCTGGGCACATTGCTACCACCAAAATTTCGTACTTCTTTGGTGTTGCGACGGTTGTATTCAAATGGATTCAATGGCAGAACGGTCACAGGCTTTATGGGCTTGTGTTCGGCTCTTTGGCTGTATCGTTCAATGAGTTTTTTGGCCACAGGAATTTCAAATTCAGGGTCTTCTGTCAAGGAAACTCGTACAGTGTCGCCCAAGCCGTCTTCCAGCAGCGTGCCAATTCCCACCGCCGATTTTATGCGTCCGTCTTCAGCCTCACCTGCTTCTGTTACGCCCAAATGTAGAGGGTAGGCTCCGTGATTGCCTGCTTCGAGTTTGTTTACCAAAAGACGATAGGCTTCGACCATCACTTGGGTATTGCTCGATTTCATCGAAATGACAATGTTTTGGTACTGAAGGTCTTCGCAAATGCGAACAAACTCCAGAGCCGACTCTACCATTCCAAGAGGCGTGTCTCCGTAGCGGCTCATGATTCTGTCGCGGAGCGAACCATGATTGGTGCCAATACGCATGGCAGTGCCATATTCCTTACATATTTTCACTAGCGGTGAAAATGCCAAGCGAATGCGTTCGAGCTCTTGCTCGTAGGCGGCATCGCTGTAGTCTATCAGTTGAAATTTTTTCTTGTCGGCATAGTTGCCTGGGTTCACCCTTACTTTTTCTACAATTCGGGCGGCTACTTCGGCGGCATTGGGAGTGAAATGTATGTCGGCTACTAAAGGAGTTTTGTAACCTCTAGCACGCAATTCATTTTTTATGTTTTCAAGATTTTGCGCTTCTTTCAAGCTTGGAGCCGTAATGCGCACATATTCGCAACCGGCCTCTATCATGCGAATAGATTGTTCCACGCTGCCCTTTGTGTCCATGGTATCGACAGTCGTCATAGACTGTACACGAATAGGGTAGTGGCCGCCCAATGGCACATCGCCTATATGAACGACACGGCTAAACCTGCGTTTGTACTGGGTAAGTGATTCGCAATAGCGGTTCAAAGTATTTGAAAGTGAAGGAGATTGGTTTGACATAAAATCTATTCTTAGCCAAAAATACGTAAATGTTTGCGTACGAATACTATTTGGTAATTGGAGCAGTTGCCTTTGAATAGAAAAGTGTTCTTGAAACAAAATTCCCTATTTTTACATCACCAAAAACCATTTGTGGCATTACTTTATCTTAAATCGTTTCACATCATCTTTGTGGTCACCTGGTTTGCAGGTTTGTTTTATATCGTTCGTTTGTTTGTCTATTTTTCAGAGACACTATCGCTCCCCGATGTAGAAAAACACATTTTGCAAAAGCAATACCAACTCATGCAACGCCGCTTGTGGTACGGGATTGCTTGGCCATCGGCTGTGATCACTTTGCTTTTGGGTATATCCTTGGTTTTGCAATATGGCATTGTGCCTTCATGGTTATGGGTAAAGCTTGGTTTTGTTGTGTTTTTGTATGCCTATCATATTGTATGCCATCTACTTTTTCTGCAGCAGCAAAAAGGAATTATAAGTCTAAACTCCAATCAGTTGCGCTTGTTCAACGAGGTGGCCACTATTTTTCTCTTTGCCATTGTTTTTTTGGTAGTATTAAAGGAAACATATAGTTGGTTATATGGACTTTTATCAATTGCAATATTGACGGCTGTTCTTCTGCTGGCCATTTATACCTATAAAAAAATTCGCACCCAATGAATAAACTCTTTTTGTTTACTTGTATTGCCTTGTTTGGTTTGCTTCTGTCTTGTACTAAAGTGCCAAATTTGACCGATTTTGATTCGGTAGCCTGGAAAAATGACCTAAACGGTTGCAATGGCGAAAGGCTGAAATTGGCTGAAATTCTGGAAGACCAGCGTCATGAATTGAAGATGATAGAAGCTCCTGAACTGAAAAAGATTTTAGGGCCGCCCAATGCCATCCAAATCATGGAAAGACAACAAAGATATTACATATATTGGATTCATAACCCTGCAAAATGCCAAGATTCAAAGAGTTCCTATAAGGAAGTTAGAATTAGGGTAAGTGCACTGGGTAAAGTAACCGAAGTGTTATTTTGATTTAAAAACGATTGGCTAATTGAAGCCCAAACATTTTCTTACTCGTTTCAAAGTAATACTCGCCACTTCTCGCGCTTTTTCTCCTCCTTTTTTAAGCTCGGTTTCAACTGTTTCAGGATGTTCTGAAAACGCGTTGAAACGCATTCTTTCAGTGGAAAACTGATGCATTATCAGTTCAAAAAGGGCTTGTTTGGCTGCACCGAAACCATAATTCCCGCCTTCGTAATTTTGCCTCATTTGTGCA
>DMUD01000291.1:0-278 GCA_003476475.1 Cytophagales bacterium
ATAATCGCAAAGCGAAAAACCAATGGCAGGAATACCTTCAAGAGCTGCCTCAATCGCTGCCGACATGGTACCTGAATAAAGCACACTTACCGAAGTATTGCTACCGTGGTTTATTCCACTCACTACCAAATCGGGCTTTTTATCTTTCAAAATTAAATGTTTGGCCAATTTTACACAGTCGGCAGGTGTACCGGAACACGTATAAGCTTGCACATCCTCGAATAAATCGTTTACAGGGTCTAGTCTTAAAGGCTCGCCAATGGTAATGGCATGCCCCA
>DMUD01000291.1:560-8318 GCA_003476475.1 Cytophagales bacterium
CCAATGGTAATGGCATGCCCCATACCCGATTGTGGACTATCGGGTGCCACCACTATCACCTCTCCTATCTTTTTACTTATTTCGACAAGTTCTTTTATGCCACGAGAAGTAATGCCATCGTCGTTTGTAACTAGAATCAAAGGTCTTTTCATCTTTTTATTTTTTACCTTGGTTCAATAGTAGTAAGGCATCTTTCGCTTGCTTGTTTTCTGGGTCAATCAAAAGCAATTTTTTCCAATTTTCTCCTGCTTTGACATTGTCTTTGGCCACAAGCTGGTAATAAGCACCCAAATAACTGTGGGATTTCATCAAATCAGATTTGTATTTAGTAGTCTCCGAACCAAACAATTCCACCACTTTTTCAAAATAAGGTTTCGCCAATCCATTTTTTGAATCCGGGTCCAATGCCGATTTAGTGTTGGCCTTCCAGGTGTAGCCGTAAGGATATTTTGGATAATTGGCAATAATGGTTCCAAATGTGGTATCTGCATCTGCGTAGCGTTTCTCGAAATAATAGGCTCGCCCCAAATTGTATAAATCGTTAAAACGAGGTTTGAATTTCTTGCTCGCCTTTTCGTAATAATAAATAGTAAGGGAGTAATCCTTCAATTTGGTATTCGAAATTTCGGCCATCTCTAGCAATAATTCATAGTTGGATGTACTGTCCATAGCAAATGCTTTCGACAAATTCTTGATTCCATCGGCTGCTTTACCTGTTTTCACTAGAGCTCTGCCATAGTAAAGAAAGTCGGAAGGAATGTATTTGGAACTATCCGTTTGCTTGAAAAAAAGTTCAAGATTAGAAACAGAAGAAAGTGAATCGCCCAATTCATAATCTGAATAGCCCAACAATCGGTATCCTATTTTATTGGAAAATCCTTTTGCAAAAAGCTGATTGATAAGTGCTTTCGAGTCTTTGTAATCTTGCGTCATAAAAAGAAAAGAAGCATAGCGAAATTTAGTATCGTCGTCATTATCCGATAACTTCATGTATTTCTCATAGCTCTCAAGTGCCAAAGGATACTTACGCATCTTGGCATACAACTCGCCTTTTTCACGGAAAGCAGGCGAGTAGTCGGGATTTACTTCAATGCCCTTGTCGTAAAACCGTAAAGCCTCTTCAAAATTTCGGGTACGCAAATACAATTTTCCTTCCTTTATGTAGGCTTTAGCCAATTTAGGATTCAAACGCGAAGCTTCGTGGTAATCTTCCACCGCTTTCGAGCCATCTTGTTTCAACACATAGGCGTCGCCCCTAAGAATAAAGTATTCGGGCATTGTGTTGTTTAGATAAATGGCTCTATCTAGCAGGGTAAGCACATTAGTCAACTCTTTCATGTCCTTTGCTTCCAAATATACTTCTGCAATACAAGCCAACACTTCTGCATTTTTGTTTTTTGAAATGGCAATTGCTTGGTCGAATTGGCTTTTTGCAGCCATTTTATCTCCTTTTAGATAATGTGTAGCGCCCAATCCTACCTGTCCTAGGGCAAACTTGGTATCGGCAGAAACCGATTTGTTAAAATAGAAAAAGGCAGAGTCGGTATTTTCGAGTTGCAAATAGACTTTTCCTAAATAGTAAAGGGGTTCGGATGCGGTTGGACTTGCTTTCATAAGCGAAAACAAGGCATTTTTTGCACGGGTGTATTGTTCGTTGTCTATGTATTTAACGGCATCGGCCAAAGTGGCCGAAAATGTAGCATTACCCCATAAAACCAACAAAATCAAAAGGAAGTGTACTTTTTTCATTTTTCTAATTTTGAAATACCAAATTTAACAAACAAATGGGTTGTAAACTGAAATCATTTATTCAAGGCCGTTTTTTAGATAAAACTACCTCACGTCCGGGCATTCTAGCAGGAAGTAAACCTGCCTTCAAAACTACTCTTTGTCCTTTTTCACCCAATAAAAAAGCCGCAAACCCATTGGCCAAACCCATTTTTGACTCGCGCGATATCAGGTAAATTTTTCTTTTAAGAGGATACAAACTGTCGGCAAGTTCAGACTGAAAAGGCAAATAAGGAGTTGACTTAAGAGTTGAAGAAACTTTTACTAATCGTAGTTTTTCAAAAATCGCCTTCGTTTTGGGGCTTTCAAAATCACTCAGCCAGGCTCCTCCTACAACACCAATTGTTTTTTCCTTGCCCGATACAATTTCTGTAACTTCTGACAATGAACCACTTGCATAAATATTTTTCAAAGAATCTTTTCCCAGTCCTAATTGATTCACTAGCGACTGCAAAGAAGCACCTGCGCTTTGGTCAACAATTACAGAATAGCCTGTAATGCCCCCCAGCAAAATGGATTTCAATTTTGGAAGACTAATGCAGCTGTCTTTACTGAGGTGATTTACCAAAATCATCAGACCATCGTTGGCAAACTCGTAGGTTTTAGGATATACCTTTCGGCTATGCAAATACATCAACTCCTCATTATTCAACATACGGGAACTGTATATCACTTTTACCGAATCCTTTAAAAAAAGTGCATGCGATGTCTCTTGGGGCAGCACAGTATCCAATACTGTGGCGTTTTTGTACAAATACTGAAAAATGGCTGTTTCTTGATTGGCAATAGGCAAATAAGATTCGTCGTAAGCAATTCTCAAGATACCGCTCGTGGCTGTTTCGGGCATATGTTTTCCATCTTGACTGCAACTTGCCAGCAAAAGCAGGAAAGGAATTAAATACTTAGTCATTTTTGTTCTTTACCAACAACTGGTAAAAACGATACACTCTGAAACCTCCGTAACCCACAAGCAACAATCCTACAAAAATGTTATACGGAAAATGAATTACTTTTTGTACTTCACTAGATAAGGTTATGTAAACGCCAAAATACAAGTAGAGAAGCGACATCAAAGCCGAAAAGTATAGCAATATTTTAGGCATTTAGGATTA
Source organism: Cytophagales bacterium (assembly GCA_003476475.1). Lineage (GTDB taxonomy): Bacteria > Bacteroidota > Bacteroidia > Cytophagales > UBA9547 > UBA9547. The sequence goes on from DMUD01000291.1 coordinate 3,461, forward strand.
GTTGAGGGTTGCGCAAAGAGCAGTTTAGTTTAGCCTAGTTTAAATACAATAGGAATGCTAGTTTTTAACTTCACGGGTCTTCCATTTACCCTAGCTGGCTCCCATCTGGGCATTTTTTTCATTACACTAACGGCCGCTTCGTCGCAACCATAGCCAATGCCTCGTTTTACAATAAAATTGCTCAGATTTCCTTGCGCATCTACGATAAACTCCACATATACTTTTCCTTCTATACCCATATTCAAGGCTTCTTTAGGGTACACAATATTCTTTTGAATGAATAGCATCATCTCTTTGTAGCCACCAGCAAATGAAGGCATTTGTTCGGCATAAAGCAGTACTTCTTCTTCTTTGGGCTCTTCAATTGCAACAGGTGCACTTTCTTCAACTACAATGGCTGTCTCATCGCCCTTTTCCCCTTCTTCAGATTTGTTTGAGATTACGGCCTCTTTCACCTCTTCGATAGTGGGTGGTGGTTCATTTACCAATTCATCTTTTTTGACTTCTGGTGGTAAGAATTTAATCGTTTCTACCTTGGGCAATTCAATTTTGGGTGGTGGTGGTGGCGGAGGTTCATTGGGGTTTTCGGGCGGGGGTGGCAGTTTTGCCAAATCCACCTCAATCATTTCTTCTCTCTGAAATGGTTTTTCAGGAAACAACCACTTGTAAATGCCAGGACCAGCTATTGAAAGAAACGCAAATATAACTGCAATAATGAGCGCACGCAATATGTAGCCATCGTACTCTTCACGCAACTCATAAGCACCATATTCTTTGTTCCTTTTCTCAAAGATGATGTCTTTCCAAGACTTTTTAAATAATGCGTAACCCATCTTTCGCTATTTTGATGCTTTGTACTTTGCTACTAATTCTTTTTCCAAAGGCAATACATCTACAATGGCATAACGCTGCGATTGGGTTATGTTCATTTCATCCAACACATCTACCGTGTTTTTGTATTTCGAGTTGTCCATGGGTTTGATGATGATGACAATTTTATTTTTACCGTTTGCATCTTTGCCCACTTGTGCGGTTTTATCCATAATAAGCTTGCGCAAACCATCGGAAGAATAATCAGTTTGTTCCAGTTTGGCTTCTTCGGGTATTCCTTTGTACCACAATATCTTATCCTCATCGGCCAAAAGCAAGGTAAGAGATTCAGAAGCCTTGGCTTCACTTTTTTCGTTGGTTTCGGTTTTGTCGGGCATGTTCAGCTGCATAGTTTGTGGCTTGCTGAACGTGGTAGTTAACATAAAGAAGGTAATCAAAAGAAAGGCCAAATCCACCATTGGGGTCATGTCCACACTAGGTGAATGTTTTTTTCCCTTACCTCCATTTTTTCCCTTACCTCCCGATTCTTCTATTTGTGCCATTTTACAGAGTTAGTGTTCAATCTATTTGGTGCCTGCTTCCAAGCCAGTGACAAGATTGAATCGGTTAATATTTTGTGCTTGTAAAGTACCAATCACGTTTTTCATGATCTCGTAATTTGAACTTCTATCACCTTTTATTGCTATTCGGGCACTAGGATTGGTCATACGAGCAAATGCCAGCCAATCGTATAACTCGTTACGAACAGTATCGGCAGGTATTCCTTGTTGTTTGATACTTTTTCGCTCAAATGGCTCTTTATCTAAGTAAGATTTCAAACCAGCAATTGGCATTCCAACTGTAGAAAGCAAAGAAAATTCATGCTTTTGTTTGTCACTAAATTTTACACCATACTTCTCCGAAATTCTGTCCAATATTTCCAACCTATTAGGTTGACCATCAATACCAAAATACACTTTACCTTCTGGTGACACCTGGATGAGGATAATATCGCGGTCGGGTAACTGAAATTTAGAGGTAGAAGTAGGCGTATCTACCGTAAGTGGTTCGTCAGGTTTGAAAGAGGTAGTAAGTATGAAAAAGGTAAGCAATAGGAATCCGACATCGCACATGGCGGTCATGTCCATTTTTACACTTTTACGGGGTACTTTAACTTTCGCCATCTTGATAAAATTGAGTTGAAAAAGAAAACCGATGGATTTTAATGCAAATCGAAGGTCTCCTTGCCTTTGACGAAATTACTTCTGAGTAGCCGAGAACGTTTGGGTAATCGACATGCCTGCCTCATCTATACTGTAGGTGAGCGTATCGATTTTACTGGTAAAGAAATTGTAAGCTATAATCGACACTGCCGATGTTCCAATACCTATAGCAGTATTGATAAGTGCCTCCGAAATACCGGTAGCCAACGCAGAAGAATCTGGTGCACCTGCTTGTGCCATAGCGGCAAAAGCCCTAATCATACCCAATACTGTACCCAATAGCGCAACCAAAGTGGCTACTGATGCCAGAGTAGATAGAATGGTGAGATTTTTTTCAAGCGATGGCATTTCTAATGAAGTCGCTTCTTCAACTGTTTTTTGGATTGAAGCTATTTTTTGTTCTTTGTCCAATTTTTGATCAGACTTCATTTGTACATATTTCTCCAAAGTTGCTTTCACCACGTTACCTACCGATCCTTTTTGCTCGTCACAAGCGGCAATTGCTTGTTGTGTATTATTTTCAGACAATAAAGATTGGATGTTTCTCACAAAAACTTCTACTGCCCCTGTACCGGTTGCCTTATTGATGGTCAAAAAACGTTCGATAGAAACGGTAATCACAATTAAGAGAAAAGACATCAGTATAGGCACAATAAAACCTCCTTTGTATACTATTCCCAAATAATTTCCAGGAAGTGGATGGCCATCTGCATCAAAGTTGGTCGATGATCCCATCACTAAATAAAACAGTAAATGAGCCACCACAAGGCAAACTAAAATAACCAATCCTGCAAAAGCCGACTTTAAAGAAGATTCTTTATTTTCCATTTTATTTAAGTATTTGTGTTTATGCTTTTTAAAAAGAGTTGCAATATAATCACTCACATTTACTCCAAGGTTAATAATATGTTAACTTTTGGATGATTTTTTCATGAGATTGTAGAAAAGACGTTTAATGTTCTACTTCTAGTCCATTATGTACAGAAGACAGACCACACAGCCTGCCTTCTGAATGTTCTAATTGATTTACTTAATTATTTGCTGGCAAGCATTTCTACGCTTTTACCAATAAAAGTAGTAAGCTCATTCCCCGAAAGAAGGTTTTGAGAAAGCATCCCTAATTGATAGGCATATTTGGCCAATTCTGCTTTTTTATCTTCTTCCTTTTCATTCACAATTTTTTGAATGAGAGGGTGATTTCCGTTTACTGCCACATTGTAAGTATCTGGAAAACTGCCCATAAACGACATGCCACCTAAACCGCCTGTTTCCTTCATGCGTCGCATAAACTCGGGCATAGAAACAGAAACTGGTAATTCGTCTTCTGCCATGGCCTCTATACTTACTTTATATTGTGAATTGTTGATGGCTTTCTCAAACAATTCTTGCACTTTGTTTTTCTCCTTTTCGGTGAGAACGCTTTCTTTTTTCGTGTCTTGTTCTACCAGTTTGTCAAGAGTTTCGGAATCTACTCGCTTTAAATTCACTTTCTCCAGCTTTCGCTCAATGTTTTGAATGAAATGTGGGTCGATAGGGCTGTCGAATATCAAAACATCGTAACCACGCCTTTTTGCAGATTGAATGAACATGTCTTGTTTGGCTGGTTCATTGCTGTACAACCACACTACTTGGCTGTTTTTGTCGGTTTGTGCCGGCGCTACCTTGTCTTTATATTGGTTAAAAGGAGTAACCACTCCATCAATATTTTTTAACAAACAGAAATCGACTGCTTTTTCATAAAATTTCTCGTCGGAAATCATACCGTATTTTACAAACAAGCCCAAACTTTCCCATTTGTTTTCGAAAGAGGATTGGTCGTTTTTAAACAAGTCTGACAATTTGTCGGCTACCTTTTTGGTAATATGACTGTTGATTTTTTTCACATTACTGTCTGCTTGCAAATAGCTACGAGATACGTTCAAAGGAATATCGGGCGAATCGATGACTCCGTGTAACAACATCAAAAATTCGGGTACGATGTCCTTTACCTCGTCGGTTATGAACACTTGGCGAGAATAAAGCTGTATTTTGTTTTTGTGCAGCTCAAAGTCGTTTTTCACTTTTGGGAAATATAAAATACCCGTCAAGTTGAAAGGATAATCCACATTCAAGTGTATCCAAAAAAGTGGGTCTTCTGAAAAAGGATATAATTCTTTGTAGAACTTCAAATAATCTTCATCTTTCAGTTCAGAAGGTGCCTTTGTCCAAAGTGCCTCTTTGTTGATGGTTTTTCCATCGTATTCGATTCTGATAGGCAAAAACTTACAATATTTTTCAAGTATGCTTTGCAAGCGGTAACTTTCCAAAAATTCTTTCGAATCTTCGTTTACATGCAAAATGATGTCTGTGCCTCGTTCGTTTTTTTCAATTGGTGATAATTCAAATTCGGTACTACCGTCACAAACCCAGCGAACAGCATGTGCCCCATCTTGGTAAGAAAGCGACTTGATTTCAACTTGGTCGGCTACCATAAAAGAGGAATAAAAACCAAGTCCAAACTTGCCAATAATGTCTTTTACATCACCTTTGTCTTTGAACTTTTCCACAAACTCTGTGGCGCCTGAAAAGGCAATCTGATTGATGTATTTTTTGATTTCCTCGCCTGTCATGCCTATTCCATTGTCGCTAATGGTAATAGTTTTGGCTTCTTGGTCAATACTTACTTTTACTTTCAACTCCCCAACCTCACCGCTATACTCGCCCAAAGCGCCCAGTTTTTTCAACTTTTGACTGGCATCTACAGCATTGGAAACCAACTCGCGCAAAAATATCTCGTGGTCGGAATAAAGGAATTTTTTGATGATGGGGAAAATGTTCTCGGTATG
>DMUD01000291.1:8610-8769 GCA_003476475.1 Cytophagales bacterium
ATGGGGAAAATGTTCTCGGTATGAATCGAAATGGTGCCTTTTTCTTCCATGGTTTTAATTAATGGTTCAACACAAAACAATTTGCAAAACCCATTCCAATCGTAAAAAAATGACAGCTTGGCAGAAATGGAGCAAAAAAAAAGGAGCCTAGGCTCCTTT
>DMUD01000291.1:9068-9926 GCA_003476475.1 Cytophagales bacterium
AAAAGGAGCCTAGGCTCCTTTTTAAGTTAAAACAGCAATTATTTTATTTGTTGGCTACCAACTTGATGGTAAGTGCAAAATCGTTGTCGATGGCTTTGTCACCCAAAGATTCAAAGAAAGATTTTGAGCCATACTTAATGTCGTACAAGGTGCGGTCTATCGTAACAAGCGAGGTTGCAGTAAGATTATTGCCTGCAACTACTACAGTGGCTGGAAATGTGATAGGCTTGGTTATTCCCTTGATAGTAAGATTGCCTTTTACATTGTACACACCGTCCGACGCTTTTTTACCTTCTGTAATCACCAATGTTGCCTTAGCAAACTTGTCGGTGGCAAAAAAATCGTCACTTTTCAAGTGACCAAGCAATTTCTCATTCCATTCTCCGGTAAGGTCTTTGACAGTGATAGTGGTCATGTCCACTTCAAACTGACCTGCCGTAATAGCATTTTTGCCCAAGGTGATAGTACCTGAACTTAATTTCACATCTCCGTTGTGTTGGCCAGTCACTTTTTTTGCCAGCCATTCAATGGAAGAATTTTTGGTGTCGGCTTTGAACGTTTGAGCCGAAACTTGTGTGCTTGCTATTGTGGTTAAAATAGCAGCTACTGTACTCATTTTTTTAAACATGGTATAAAAGTTTAATGGTTATGGACACAATAACATGTATATACATCTAATTGTTCCAATATTTTGACATTTTTTTTCATCTGCTTCAACTAGTTTCAGATTTTGATTTTTATTCTATTCAATTTCAGAGACTTACTGAATTGGAATAGAAAATGTAAAAAGAGCTAATTCAGGAAAAAATGATTTCCCTGCATTAGAGTTCAAAAGCATGTAGTATATTGCGTGAACAA
>DMUD01000291.1:10162-10411 GCA_003476475.1 Cytophagales bacterium
ATGTAGTATATTGCGTGAACAAATTACAAATAGCACTAACACATGGATATTTATCGTTGCGATTTCACCTACCCCTCTCGCCTACCTCATTCTTTTTCCGACATACCCCAAATTAAAAAATATCAAGTGGCAGTTTCGGCAAAGAGCGATGAAGAGATTCGTCATTTTTTTGAGGGAATTGGGAAAAACTCGGAGATATGGGCTCACTTGAGGCTCAAAGAGATTCAAAACGAAACAATCCAAACCGAA
>DMUD01000291.1:10728-11330 GCA_003476475.1 Cytophagales bacterium
GACTACGATGCTCTTGTAAAACCGACAATTGTAAATACCTTTGTGCACAACGCATTGTATGTGAGCCAGTGAAGGATTGGGAAAAAGTCTCAGAACTTATTGGGATTTCTACTTGTTTTATTATCAATCTATTCCCCTTCCATTGCAAAAAATAACCTTCAACAACAAAAACAACCCGTTTTATAAATCATTAAAAGACAAGGTTGACCTCTATTTTCTTACTCACCAATTAGATTCAAAGGGAAATTCCTCCTTGTACTTGAAAAGCGCGTTGCAAATTAGCTCGGCATTGGCCCTCTACATTTCTTTGGTTTTCTTTACTCCTGTCTATTGGTTTTCGGTGCTTTTATGCGCCTTGCTAGGTGCCAACCTGGGTTTTTTGGGCTTCAACATCATGCACGAGGGCGGACACCAAAGTTTTTCCAACATCAAATGGATAAATGTGGCCTCGGCCTATTTCCTAAACATCTTGGGCGGAAATGCCATGTATTGGAAAGTAAAACACAATATAAACCACCACACCTACACCAATGTGAAGGGAATGGACGAAGACATAGACATTGAGCCTTTCATGCGCCTTCACAATTCACAACCGAAGTATT
>DMUD01000307.1:0-2391 GCA_003476475.1 Cytophagales bacterium
AAATTCATCTGACAGCCGTAGCTTTCTAAGTACAATTTCTTTTGAGTGTTATTCGGGTCAATGGTATCTTGTAATAATACTTCTCCTTGACGGTCCTCAGTTAGGGGTTCATTGGATGTTTTATCATGCTGCATGGTACAAATTTACCACAATATAGCGCAGTGTCAAAATGTCATGTTTTATAATTTAAGATGTTTTAATAAAAAAAATATCTTGCCCCTTAACCATAGGTTAAATATATAGTGGCAGAAATAATTAAAAAAAACAATCCGTGCATTGCATGGTTTTAGTTATAAATTTGTCACAAATATTGAAACCCATGTCAAAAAATTTAGTCATCGTTGAGTCTCCTGCAAAAGCGAAGACCATAGAAGGATATTTGGGAAAGGATTTCGTGGTGAAGTCTTCTTTTGGTCACGTACGTGATTTGCCTATCAAAGGAGATAAGGCCATTGATGTGGAGAACGACTTCGCTCCTACCTATGTGGTATCTGCGGATAAGACTAAAGTCATTTCGGAGTTGAAAAGTCTAGCGAAATCAGCAGAAGAAGTTTGGTTAGCAACGGACGACGACCGTGAGGGAGAAGCCATTTCTTGGCATTTGCACGAAGCACTAAATCTTAACGACCAAAATACGAGAAGAATTGTATTTCGCGAAATCACCAAAAATGCGATTCAAAATGCCATAAAAAGCCCTCGAGGAATAGATTTGGACTTGGTAAATGCCCAACAAGCGCGCAGGGTACTAGACAGATTGGTGGGTTACGAATTGTCGCCCGTGTTATGGAAAAAAATAAAAAGAGGCCTATCAGCGGGCCGAGTACAATCGGTGGCGGTTCGATTCATAGTAGAACGCGAACGTGATATTGAAAAATTCAACAGTTCTTCTGTTTTTAAAATCAGCGCCATTTTTACCCTCGAAAAAGGAAAAAAATTAAAAGCAGAACTTGCCCAAAAATTTGCAACCGAAGAAGAGGCTCATGCTTTTTTGGAAAAATGCAAAGCAGCTGTGTTCCAAATAAAAAATTTGGAGAAAAAACCAGCTAAAAAGTCACCTTCCCCCCCTTTCACCACTTCTACTTTGCAACAAGAAGCAGGAAGAAAACTTTATTTTTCGGTGGCCCAAACCATGACGGTTGCCCAAAGATTGTATGAAGCCGGCAAAATTTCGTACATGCGAACAGATTCTGTCAATCTTTCAGAAGATGCCATAGCCAGTGCCAAAAACACTATTGAAAAAAACTATGGAGCCGAGTATTTCAAATACCGAAAATATTCTTCCAAACAAGAATTGGCACAAGAGGCCCACGAAGCCATACGACCAACCGATTTTTCGGTCGAAAATGCCAGCAGCGACCGAAACGAACAACGGTTGTACGATTTGATACGAAAAAGGGCGCAAGCCTCGCAAATGGCCGATGCCGAAATAGAACGTACTACCGCAAGTATCAGTATTTCTGGCACAGATTACATACTTACTGCCACTGGCGAAGTAATAAAATTCGAAGGTTTTCTAAAAGCGTACCAGGAATCTACGGACGACGAAGAATTGGATGAAAACGAAGATAACACGGCATTGCCACCTTTAATCATTGGACAAATACTGAATCTTGACGAAATTTCGGCAAAGCAAACTTTCAGTAGGCCCGCTCCTCGTTACACTGAATCCAGCTTGGTAAAAGCATTGGAGGAAGCTGGAATTGGTCGCCCATCTACCTATGCGCCCACCATTTCCACCATTCAAAACAGAGGCTATGTGATAAAAGAAAACCGTGACGGCAAAACACGCCAATTCAAAACATTGACTTTATCCAACAACGAAATCACAAATAAAACACAAACCGAAAATTATGGTGCCGAAAAAGCAAAACTTTTCCCTACCGACACCGCTATGGTAGTCAACGACTTCCTAGTCAATTACTTTCCCAATATCGTGGACTTTTCTTTTACTGCCAAAGTAGAAAAAGAGTTTGATGAGATTGCGAATGGATCTAAAGAATGGGGAGGCATGATTGATTCATTTTACAAAAATTTTCACACGAGCGTAGAAGACACCACAAACAAAGTAGACAGAAAAGAAATTTCGACTGCACGCGAACTTGGACAAGACCCTGCAACTGGCAAAACCATTTCAGTTAGGCTGGGCAAGTTTGGTGCTTTTGCCCAGTTGGGCGAAGCCGAAGAGGATAAAAAACCATTGTATGCAAGTTTAAAAAAAGGCCAACTGCTTGAAACCATCACCTTAGACGAAGCATTAGATTTGTTCAAACTACCTCGTACTGTGGGCAATTTTGAAGATAAGCCTATGATCGTGGCCATAGGAAAATTCGGTCCCTATGTCAAACATGATAACAAATTTTATTCACTTGACAAAACCGATGACCCCATGAG
>DMUD01000307.1:2689-5041 GCA_003476475.1 Cytophagales bacterium
ACTTGACAAAACTGATGACCCCATGACCGTATCGGAAGAACGTTCTATAGAGATTATTGAAAACAAAAGAAAAGCTGAAACCGAAAAACTAATTAAAGAATTTTCAGACAATTCCGATGTGAAAATTTTGAATGGTAAATACGGACCATACATTGTGGTGGGTAAAAAAAATGTGAAAATTCCCAAAGGAAACGAGCCGAAAGAAATCACACTGGAACAATGCCTAGAATGGGCCGAAGCCACCCCCGACAAAAAGCCTCGTTTTGCACCGCGCGGTAAAAAGAAATAGGCCATATTGCCAAACATATTGAACATGCCATCCAATCTTTCAGCAGTCGTCATTACCCACAACGCCAAAGACACCATAAACCGATGTTTGGATGCCCTACTGAAAGTTACTGAAGACGTGGTGGTGGTAGATTCGGGCAGCCATGACGGTACTCGTGAAATATGTCTTTCAAAACCTGTTCATTATTTGCAAAAAGACTGGGAAGGATATGCGGCAAACAAGAATTTTGGCGGACTGCATACTTCACACGATTATATTCTTTCTATAGATTCTGACGAGATTTTGTCGGACGAACTGATTAAATCAATTCAACAAGAGTTTGCCAAAAAAGAGCTAAAAGATGCTTATGAACTCAATTTCTTAAGTAACTACTGTGGCAAATGGATAAGATTTGGAAGTTGGAATCCTGAATGGCACATCCGCATTTTTAACAAGACTAAAATAAAATGGCAAGTACAAGATGTACACGAAACATTGGACATAATGCCCACCCATACAATTGCCAGTTTGAAAGGGAAAATATTGCACTACTCTTACCCTACCGTCGAAAAACACCTAGCGAAAATAGAACACTACACAACTTTATTTGCCGAACGGGCCTTTAAATCAGGAATAAAATCTACTATATTAAAGGCTTATGCAAGTGCCTTTTATACCTTTTTGTCAAGTTATTTGTTGAAATTTGGTTTTTTGGATGGGTATTACGGCTTTGTGATAGCCCAAAACAATGCTTGGTATTCTTATTTGAAATACAAAAAACTGAGTGTCAAATGGAATCTTGAACTATAATTCCTCATACAATTTCAAGTATTTTTTTGCTGCTTCTTTCCAACTGAATCTTCTGGATTGCAGCATAGCTCTCTCTTTAAAACTTGAATCAGAATAAAACTTTTCCAGGCCACGATTAAATACAAAATTCATAGAGTTTGGCTCAAAATCATCCCAATAAAAAGCTGAATCACCTGCTATTTCAGGCAAACTACATCTGTTGGATAAAAAAACAGGTTTACCTAAAGATAAAGCTTCAACAACAGGCATTCCAAAACCCTCTGCAAGTGATGGAAATGCAAATGAATGGCAATTTTTATATAACCAATGTTTTTGAGCATCATTCACTTTTCCAAGTAAGTGAAGTCTATTTCCAACCTTCATTTTTTCAGCTTTTTCAGCTATTTCATCAGCATAACGACTGCTTTTATCCCCGGCAATGACTAAATGTAAATCCTTATTTTCTAACAAAAGACCCAACAAAACATGAAAATTTTTTTTTGGCTGAACAATCCCAATACTAAACATAAATTTTTTATCCGATAAAAAAGGGATATCAAGGGGGGTATTGTCATTGTACTTATTTAAACCATTGTAAATTACCTCTACACTTTTGCCGCCTAGCTTAAAATGTTTTTCTATTTCTTGCTTGGTAAAATTAGAAATGGCCACCACAACATCTGCTCTTTCTATTTTTTTTCCCATTGAATATAAATGATGTTTCAGTTTCCAACCAGAGTATTTCTGCAAAAAATTCAGGTCATGAACAGTTAAAATAACCCTACAAGATTTTGGAACAAAAAACAGATTGGCTTCTTGATGAATAGCATGCCAAACATCTATTTTCAAAATTTTGTTATTAAAGACTTTGTTTAAAAAAAGTAGACTATTCGATACGGAATTCACATTTTCATTCTCACTACCCCAAAAAGATAATGAACTTTCTGAACTATTGCTTTTCAATAAAGTCTCTTTTAGATGAAAACAAAACTGACCCAAACCACTATTTAAGTTTTGAATTTTACGAATGTCGACTACGACATTTTTAACTAATTTTCGCATTTTAAGAACTAGTACACTTTTTAAGTCTGAAGCAAAACTGAATTCGACAAGACTCTATAAGTAATGAAAAAATAAATATATTTAAATGCAATTCTAACCTGATACCTTAAAATTAAGCAAAGTATGTGGAATAGTCGGAACTTTTGGATTTGAAGAACAAAATATCGGTCTGAAAGCAGTTGAAAATGCGTATTTAGATACAATAAAAAGTATCACAAAAGTTCATAATAGTT
>DMUD01000307.1:5401-7447 GCA_003476475.1 Cytophagales bacterium
AAAAATAAAAATGTCATATTTAGGTTTTTTTTAACAGCAGACGAGATATATCTATTACTGTTTATTGTATGACTTTTAACAGCTGACACGGTTGTTTGAAGATGTCGCCATAAATTCAGTTTTTAAAAATTTCCTGTAGAAATGGTCATAGAAAACTTGTTTTAAAAAGCCTTTTAATTTTCAAAATAGCTATTTTTGTTCAACTACTTCATTTGAAAAGGAACTTTAAAAACATACAATATGTCTGCCGATTTTAGAAAAAAAGCCGTCGAGTTGGCTCAGAGCCGACCACGCGTGGAGGTGAATTTGCCCGGAAATAAAATTTCCGATTTTTATGGAAACAACGTGTTCGACAAGGAGAAAATGAAAGAACACTTGTCGCCCGAAACGTATAAAAAACTGATTTCTGTCATTGAAAAGGGCGACAAAATAGATTCGGAACTTGCCGATGCCGTAGCCACTGCCATGAAAACATGGGCAATTAGCAAAGGTACCACCCATTACACCCACTGGTTTCAACCTTTAACAGGCAGCACTGCCGAAAAGCACGACGGTTTTTTTGAACCCGTAGGCGACGGAAAAGTATTGGAAAGATTCAAAGGGGCCGCACTTATTCAACAAGAACCCGATGCCTCGTCTTTTCCTCACGGCGGTATTCGCAATACTTTCGAAGCGCGCGGTTATACTGCTTGGGATCCAAGTTCTCCGGCATTTATTTACGAGGAGGCCAACTGCAAAACCTTGTGCATCCCCACCATTTTTGTATCCTACACCGGCGAGGCTCTTGACTACAAAGCCCCTTTGCTAAAGTCATTGGTATTTTTGGACAACATAGCCACCGAAGTTTGCCAATATTTTGATACCGATGTAACAAAAGTTTCCACCACTTTAGGGCCTGAACAAGAATATTTCTTAGTAGATAGGGCTTTTTACTACGCACGTCCCGATTTGGTCATGGCGGGGCGCACCGTTTTTGGGCATACGCCTGCCAAAGGACAACAACTTGAAGACCACTATTTTGGCTCTATCCCCCCGCGAGTGAACGCCTACATGATGGATTTTGAGATAGAAGCGCAAAAACTAGGAATCCCTGTACGCACGCGCCACAACGAGGTAGCGCCAGGCCAATTTGAATGTGCCCCCACTTTTGAAGAAATCAATTTGGCAGTAGACCACAACATCCTTTTAATGGATTTGATGGAAAAAGTGGCCGAACGCCACGAACTGAAAGTACTTTTTCATGAAAAACCATTTGCGGGTGTAAACGGCAGTGGAAAGCACAACAACTGGTCGATGAGCACCAATACCGGCAAAAACCTTTTGGCACCAAGTTCTAGACCCAAAGAAAATCTTTGGTTTCTTACCTTCTTGATAAATACCGTGATGGCTGTTTATGAAAATGCCGATTTGCTCAGAGCATCGATTGCAAGTGCCGGCAACGAACATCGTTTGGGAGCCAACGAAGCCCCTCCGGCCATCATGTCGGTTTTTCTTGGTTCAGAACTTTCGGCGGTGTTGGACGAATTGGAAAAAACAGCCAAAATAAAAGTGGACAAAGGAGACAATGTGTACATGAAGCTCGGAATTAATAAAATACCTCCTATTTTACTTGACAACACCGACAGAAACCGCACCTCGCCTTTTGCTTTCACAGGCAACAAGTTTGAATTTCGGGCAGTGGGCAGTTCGGCCAACAGCGCTAATGCCATGACGATTTTGAATACCATTGTGGCAGACCAGCTTACAAAATTCAAAACCGAGGTTGACAAGCAAATAGACAAAGGAACCAAGAAAGAGGTGGCCATCATCAACATTCTTAGAGAGTATATCACAAAATCGAAACCAATTCGTTTTGAAGGCAACGGCTATTCGGATGAATGGAAAAACGAAGCCAAAAAACGTGGTTTGCACAATGTCCCTACCACCCCACATGCCCTCGATTTTTACATTTCGCCAAAATCGGAAAAAGTATTGGTAGGAAATGGGATTATGAACAAAAAAGAACTTCATGCCCGCTACGAAATAATGTTGGAAAGCTACGTGAAA
>DMUD01000308.1 GCA_003476475.1 Cytophagales bacterium
ACACTTTCAAAAGTCCCCCCCGTAGGAATATATAAATACGATTCTTGTTTGTCGAGCAAAATATTGGGCGCAAACAATACCTGATAGCCATAAAAGGAAAAGGAACTAAGAACGATGGTGGCAAAAATGATAAAGCCTGCTTTTAGATTGATATTTTTCAAAGTAGATTTTCTTTTTTCGTTCAAAAATATAACATCAATAGCAAATGGCTATAAAAATGTTGTGCAGATTGATATATAGTAAGTAAAGAAAAAGCCAATTAACTTTTCATGTTTATGAACTGTACGGGAATTTCAAGATTGGCATTTCTAAGGGCATGAATAACGTGTTGCAATTCGTCCAGTTTTTTTCCACTCACACGCACTTGTTCGTCCATGATGGCGGGTTCTACCTTCAATTTTAAGTCTTTGATTAGCTTCACTATTTTTTTGGCGGTTTCTTTTTCAATGCCTTGTTTGATTTTAATTTCCTTTTTGACCAGGGCCCCCGACTGGTAGTCTTCTTGTGTAAAGTCAAAGCATTTTCCGTCGATGTTTTGCTTCACGGCACGTGTCAGTAGTACATCTTCTATAGTTTTGATTCTCATGCTATTATCGGTAGTCAACTGAATTTTAAGCCCATTTTTATCGAGCTCTATTTCAGTTTTCGAATCACGAAAATCGTATCGGTTTTGGATTTCTTTTTTGGTGGTATTTACCGCATTGTCTAGCAACTGCATGTCCACTTTGTTTACAATGTCGAATGAAGCCATTTTGATGTAATTTAATGATTTACAAATTAACCGAATTAGTACAAGGCCTCCACAACTCGACAAACAATTCTTTTGTCTCAAAGAATAATTATTCTTGTTTCAATGAGTTTCAAAACACAAAGTCGTTTTAGCTATTTTGGCTATGTTTGTGCAACATAATTTCCTGTCTATGCTTGGTTATATAATTTGGAATGTTTCACCCGAAATTTTCAGCCTTGGTTTTTGGGCATTGCGCTGGTATAGTCTGTTTTTCGCTTTAGGGTTTATTCTCTCGCACTACATTATGCTCGATATTTTCAAACGCGACGGGCGTACTACCGAGGAACTCGACAAACTCACCTTTTACATGATTTCTGCTACCATTTTGGGAGCAAGAATAGGGCATTGTTTTTTTTACGAACCGCACTATTATTTATCTCATCCTATTGAAATACTGCAAGTTTGGAACGGCGGATTGGCTAGTCACGGAGCTACTGTAGGCATATTGCTTGCCCTTTACATTTTCAGCAAAAAAACAGATGGGATTACGTATTTATGGATTTTAGACCGTATAGTAATAGTGGTGGCCTTGTCTGGAACCCTCATTAGGTTGGGAAATTTGATGAATTCGGAAATTGTGGGCAAACCTACCGATTTGCCATGGGGTTTTATATTTGTGCAAGACACCGAGCATTTTCCCTTGGTGGCACGACACCCGGCACAGTTGTACGAGTCTATCAGCACTTTCTTGCTCTTTTTGGTGCTGTGGTATTTGTATTTAAAAACAGATGTTAAGCTAAAGTTAGGACTGCTTTTTGGCATTTTTTGCACCTATCTATTTTCCTTTCGCATTGCTTACGAATTTTTGAAAGAAAACCAAGTGGCATTCGAAAACAATCTCATGCTAAACATGGGACAAATTTTGAGTATTCCGATGGTTGCACTAGGCATTTACTGCATTTTCAATTCCATGAAAAAAACCTCTGGTGTTTAGTATCCCCAAATTCCTTTTGCGCTGTAGTGAATGTGTCCTTTTTGTACACAAAGAGGCGACTTAATGTTGTTGTGGTACAGCGAACCCGTGCCCAAACCTTGGGGCATTTCGCGCTTGTGACTTGTTTTTTCAAAGGTGTATTGGCAAATGGCATTTAACCCTATGTTTGATTCTAATGCCGAGGTTATCCACCAATCAATTCCTTGTTTTTCAGCCAATGAAATCCACTCGTCGCACATGGCAAACCCCCCAAGCAAACTTGGTTTCAAGATAATGTAGTGGGGTTTGATAGCATCCAAAAGTTTGCTTTTTCGCGAGCCATACACCCCTATCAATTCCTCGTCGAGTGCGACAGGAATGGGTGAAAGCGCACATAGTTTTGCCATTTCTTGCCACTGTCCTGGTTTTATGGGTTGCTCAACAGAATGTATTTCAAAATCAGAAAGTTGATTCAGTTTTTCTAAAGCCTCGCTGACAGAAAATGCCCCATTGGCATCTAGTCTAATACTTATTTCTTTGGCCGAAAAAGAAGACCGAATTGAGGCTAGTAATTCTTTTTCGGTTTGAAAATCGAGAGCACCAATTTTGAGCTTCAAACATGAAAAGCCTTCCATCAATTTTTCTTCCATTTGTTTCAGCATGAAGGTTTTACTGCCCATCCAAATGAGCCCATTAATGGGAATTTTAGCACCTTGAAGTGAGAAATCATTTTTGAAAATTTTTCTTTCGCCTCCATTCTTTAGGTCAAGAAGGGCCGTTTCGAAAGCAAAACGAAGCGCTGGAAAAGCATTTAAATCGGAGGAAGATTGCAGTAATACTTGCTCTTTTCGAAAACTCAAGCTGTTTGCTATCAACAAAATAGTA
>DMUD01000028.1:0-539 GCA_003476475.1 Cytophagales bacterium
AGGTGTTTTTAGAAGCAACGAGAGAACTAAGGTAATAATTTCAATTACCAAGTACCAATATGCATGTAGGCTGAGGCTGTATGTTAAGAATTTCCATACACCCTATTCAATGTAATTTCTCCCACTGGCTTGATAATGAGTGGGACTTGTTCTACGGTGATCATGCTGGAATCTAGTCCGAACCATTTTTCTTCAGAATTTGCAAAATCTTTCACAAAAAAGTAAGCATCCATTACTAGCTGTTCCATAACAGGTAAGTCATTTTCATAGCTCAAGAATTTTTCAATGACCACAAAACGGAAATCGCCTGCTACATTTTTGCGGTTCAGTGAATCGTATCGGCTGGTAATGTCCACTTCCTTGCTCGCGACCAACTCCTGCACCACTTTGCGAAAAAACAAATTGATACGGTTTTCAACCCTAAAACCTAACCTAAAGGTGATTTTAATCACATCTTGAGGCACCAATATATCCACTTTGTATTCCATGGTGTATGGTTCGTCTGTGACATCCACATGCACAAACCAATAAATATCGGC
>DMUD01000028.1:760-3823 GCA_003476475.1 Cytophagales bacterium
TGCACAAACCAATAAATATCGGCGCGCTTGGGTTGTTTTTGTAAAATAGAATAGATGATTTTAGTCTCAATCTCATCTACCCTACTGGCACTTGTCATAAAGATAAGATTCGTGGCGTATTTGGGTATAGAATTATCCACGCTTAACTCTTTCAAAATCTCGTAATAATGTTTCAATTTTACATATTCGGTAAGCCTATTCTTAATAGAAGTTGCTCTGTACCAAATCCACATCACTGCAAAAATAGCTATACCTATAAACAAACTAACCCACCCCCCATGTGTAAACTTCGTTAGGTTAGCCACAAGAAATGACATTTCGATAGAGAGGTAAATCATCAATAAAAAAATGGCTAGAATGGTAGGTACTTTTTTTGATTTTACATAAAAGAACAGTAAAAAGGTGGTCATCAACATCGTAATCGTCACGGATAAGCCATATGCAGCCTCCATATGGGACGATTCTCTGAAATAAAGTACAACTCCAATACAACCCAAAAGCAATACCCAATTAACGCTAGGCACGTACAATTGACCTTTGTGAATAGAAGGAAAAACAATTTTTACACGTGGCCATAAACTAAGCCTAACAGCTTCGCTTATCAATGTGAATGAACCTGTAATCAATGCCTGGCTTGCAATGATTGCTGCCAATGTGGCTATGGCAATCCCCACCATTAGAAACCAATCAGGCATGATGGCATAAAATGTTTTAGTCGAAACAATTTGTCCTTCAATACTCAATAAATAGGCTCCTTGCCCAAAATAATTTAGGATCAAACAGGCTTTCACAAATACCCAACTGATTCGGATATTCCTTCTACCACAATGACCTAGATCTGAATACAAGGCCTCTGCTCCCGTAGTACACAAAAAGACAGCTCCCAAAAGCCAATATCCTTGCGGATAATCAACTAAAAGTTGAAACGCATACATCGGATTAATGGCATGGAACACTTCAGGCATACTCCCAATTTGATTAAATCCTAGTACCGCGAGCATCAAAAACCATACTAGCATAACAGGGCCAAAAACCCAGCCTACGTTTTTTGTACCAAACCTTTGGACAATAAATAGGACTATGAGAATACAGATAACAATCGGTACGGTCTGGATATCAGGGTTATGTATTTGCAAACCTTCTACGGCTGAAGATATGGAAAGAGGTGGAGTGATGATGCCATCGGCTAGTAACGCCGCTCCGCCCACCATGGCTGGGATCACCAAACCTTTGTATTTTCTTCTGATGAGTGCATATAAAGAAAATATCCCCCCCTCACCTTTGTTATCGGCACGTAAGGTAAAAATGACATACTTTACCGTAGTCTGAAGTGTAAGAGTCCAAAACACACATGAGAGCGCCCCCAAAACCAATTCCTTGCTAATGATAGACTTGCCTACAATAGCATCCATAACATATAGCGGAGATGTACCAATGTCTCCATATATTATACCGAGTGTGATGAGAATACCCGATGAACTCAGCTTATCGATATGTGAATGGTTACTTTTTAAAGAATCTATCATTTTAAGATACTATTAATTCACCTTTTCTTGCCTTTGCCAATTGAATCGCCAAATATACGGCTTCCCTGAATGAACTTTCATTTGCCTTGTTTTTACCGGCAATGTCGTAGGCTGTACCATGGTCGGGACTGGTGCGAACCATCGGAAAACCAGCCGAAAAATTTACCCCTGAATCGAATGCCATAGTTTTGAAAGGAATAAGACCTTGGTCGTGGTACATGGCCAAAACTGCATCAAATTTTTTGTAGGCTGCCTTTCCAAAAAAACCATCGGCAGGATATGGGCCAAATACTAGCTTCCCTTTGTTCCTGAATTCGTTTATCACAGGTTTTATGATATTATTTTCTTCGGTTCCCAACAAACCGTCTTCACCTGCATGCGGATTCAAGCCCAGAACAGCAATTTTGGGCTTGCCAGTTGCAAAATCTTTTTGCAATGTTTGTTCCAGAATACTGATTTTGGATTGGAGCAATTCTTTAGTGAGTACTTGGCTTACTTGGTTCAAAGAAATGTGGTCGGTGACAATGCCAAACTTCAATTGGCCACTCACAAAAGTCATCAGGTAGTCTTTGACCCCAAAAGCATGCGCAAGGTAATCGGTATGACCCATAAACTTAAACTCATCGCTTTGCATGTTGTTTTTGTTGATGGGTGCTGTGACAAGTGCCTCTATTTGTCCTGCTTTCAAGTGCTCGGTAGCACGCTTCAACGACAAAAAAGCACAGCGGCCAGCATTTTTAGTCTCCTTTCCTGGTTCTACCAAAATTTCATCTTCCCAACAGTTGATCACATTCAGCCTTTTCAAATGCTTTTCAGAAAAATCTCTAATTGTTTGATAGTGAAATTCTTCCAAATTATAAAGCTTCTTGTAGAAATTCAAAATTCGACCAGAACCGTACAAAACAGGTGTACAGTACTTAAAAATGCGGTTATCTGAAAAAGTCTTGATGATTATTTCTGGGCCTACGCCGTTGAAGTCGCCAAGTGAAATTCCTATGAGGGGTTTTTCGGGGTTGTAGCGTTCGTTTTGTTGGTTTTCCATTATTCTACCAGATTGCACAAGGATTTTAATCCGCAAATATAGGGGAGAGTTTGGGTAAGGTGATTATTTCCAATTTTTAATGAATTCGTAGAGCAAACGTACGCCTACACCTGTGCCTCCTTTACCTCGATAATTTTCTTTGGTGTGCAAAAACGCAGTGGCGGCTATGTCCAAATGTAGCCAAGGATAATGAGTGAAATTTTCCAAAAACTTGCCTGCAGAAATGGCTCCAGAATCGCTTCCACCTACATTTTTCAAATCGGCCATGTCCGACTCCAAGTATTTGGCATACTCTTCCCATAGGGGAAATTAGACCAAGCGCTCACACACTTTCATGGACGCTTCCTGTATCGCAATTTTCGTTTTGGCACTTGCGGTGCCCATGTACACTATGCCTTTGTTGCCAATTGCGGCCACGGCACTGCCTGTTAGGGTGGCCACGTCTATCACTAGGCTTGGATGATATTGTGTGGCATACGCCAATGCATCAGCCAA
>DMUD01000058.1 GCA_003476475.1 Cytophagales bacterium
CAATGGGAATGCTATCCATAAGATCCAAGTTTCCATTTTGGGTTATCAAAATGTCGTTCTCGAGTCTAATTCCAATTCCTTCTTTTCTAATGTATATTCCAGGTTCGCAAGTGAGCACCATATTTGCTTCAATTTTGCCTCGCATGTTGCCTACATCGTGTACATCTAAACCTAAAAAATGTGAAATACCATGCATGAAATACCTTTTATATAATGGCGATTTTTTGTCCTGGTTTCGTACCTCCTTTAAGTCAAAAAGTCCTAGTGTAATTAATTCTTCCTCTGCTTTTTCGCCTATTGCCTTGTTGTATTCTTCAAAGTTTAATCCAGGTTTTAAAATTTTTTTTGCGTAGTGAAACATGTTTAAAACAGCTTGATACACTTCTTTTTGCCTTTTGTTAAACTTTCCGTTTACGGGTAAAACACGAGTCAAATCAGATTTGTAGTTGCCATATTCGGACGCAACATCAAGCAGAACCAAATCGCCGTCATAGCATTGATTTTGATTGGTGACATAATGTAACACGCAAGTATTTGAACCAGAGGCTATAATGGGTTGATAAGCAAAACCTTTAGAGCCATTTCTAATAAATTCGTGAATCAATTCTGCCTCCAATTCATATTCAAATACTTTGGGTTTTAGAAATTTTGCCACCCTTTCAAACCCTTTTTTAGTAATGTCGCAGGCTGTTTTTATTTGCTTTATTTCGAAATCTTGTTTAAACACCCGCAATTGGTGTAAAATGGGAGCGAGTCGTTGGTAGGAGTGAAGCGGTAAATTGGTTTTGCACCAATCTATGAACTGCTCATCTTTGTTTTTTACCAAATTTTCAGCTCGGGTATGTTCATTAGCGTTTAGGTAGATGTGTTCGCAACCAATAGCCAATTGGTGAAAGGTGTTTTCAAACTCATGATGCCAAAGTATCGTTTCTACTCCCGATATTTTTCTCGCTTCCTCTTTCGTAATTTTCTGCCCTTCCCAAGTCAGAACATGATCGTCAGTATGTCGAATTAAAATAACTTCTTTCATTTTCTCATTCGGAGCATCGGGAACTAGAAGCAAAGTTGTGTCTTCTTGGTCGATACCGGTCAAATAAAACAAATCACTGTTTTGTATAAAAGGATGCGTACTATCGGCATTGGTTGGCATTTTGTGGTTGGAGTGCAATACTGCTACAGAATGGCTCTTGAGTTGGCTCGCTAGTCTTTGACGATTATTTTGATAAAAATCAGATTGAAAAGTATTTGGTCGCATGTTTTTTCTAAAGTTCAATTTTCAAAGTTAGATGTACAAACGAAAACAAAATAAAAAAGGGTTGCCTTTGTTGGGCAACCCTTTGTAAAAAGATTTATAGAAATTACTCGCCTACAACTTTTACAGCTACTGTTGTTTTCACCTCTTTGTGCAAATCGATGTGAGCGGTGTATTCACCTACATTTTTCACATCTTCTTTGAAAGCGATTTTTTTCCTGTCTACATCAATTCCTTTCGCTTTTAAAGCATCTGAAACTTGTAGAGAAGTAATTTTACCAAAAATTTTACCAGTTTCACCAACTTTAGTAGCAATTTCCAAACTTAATCCGTTGATTTTTGCCGCTAGTTCTATTGCGTCGTTTTTCAACCTCTCTGCTTTGTGAGCAGCTTGCTTCACATTTTCGGCTACGACTTTTTTGCTGCTTTCAGTAGCAACTAAAGCCAATCCTTGAGGGATAAGGTAGTTGCGGCCATAACCTGGTTTTACGTTTACTACGTCATTTTTAAAACCAAGGCCCTTTATGTCTTCTTTTAATATCAGTTCCATAGGATTAGGATTATTTTAAACCGTCGGCTACATAAGGAAGAATACCAATATGGCGCGCACGTTTCACGGCTTGTGCCACTTTGCGTTGATACTTTTGGCTTGTACCAGTCAATCTTCTAGGAAGAATTTTTCCTTGTTCGTTGATGAACTTCAAAAGGAAATTGGGGTCTTTGTAATCAATGTACTTGATACCGCTTTTCTTGAAGCGGCAATACTTTTTCCTTACTTCGGATTTTTGTACCGATTCGTTTACTAGTGTCATGCTTCTACTGCTTTTTTAGTTTTTTCGATTTTTGGAAAACCTTTTCTGCGTCTTTCGTTATAAGCCACTGCGTGCTTGTCGAGAGATACAGTCAAGAAACGCATGATGCGTTCATCTCTTTTGAATTCTGTTTCAAGCGTTGCGATAAGCGTTGGCTCGGATTTGAATTCGATAAGCGTGTAGAAACCAGTACTTTTGCCTTTGATTTCATAGGCTAGGGATTTTAACCCCCAATTTTCTTCATGAACAATCTCGGCCTTGTTGTTCACCAATAAATCTTTGAATTTTTGTACGGTATCCTTCATCTGGGCCTCAGACAAAACGGGAGTTACAATGAATACCGTCTCATAATTGTTTAATGCCATTGTTATGATGGGTTTATTAAATGGGCTGCAAAAGTAAGGAGTTTCTGTTTAGTATCCAAATGAGCTTTGAATTGTTGAGAATTGGAAATGGTAACCTTTTGAGGTAAATTTATAATTTTATATAAACAAGTTTGCATGCATAAAATATCCATATTCTACTGTATAACAATCAAGATGTTTTATAACGACCACAATCTACTTCATTTTCATGCCGAATATCAGGGGTTTGAAGGTATTTTGACATACAAACTATGGAGTTGATAACAAGGAGATTTGCCCAAACGTGCAAAAGTAATGGTACAGGAGTAGGCGTTGGAGCCTCGTGCCGAATTGATGAAAAATTGGGAACTTGCATCTTTGCCCGATTCGTTATTGCCTAAAGAACCGCTTGACTGAAGAAAGCAAGAGTATGTGGACAAATATCACAAAAATGGAGGTAGGGGAATAATTATAAAATCACATTTCGGTTTAGTGATCAGGCCATAAAAACGATTGATTTTTCTAAATATGTCGGGAAGGACAAACAGACAAGGGCATTAGCTGATAAAAATTTTTTTAATCAAGTAAAACTGTACGAAAATGGGCGTGGAATTAACTGGCCAATTGGCTATGATTTCTGCCCTGATTTTTTTTAAAAGGAAATGATATAATTCACAGTAAAAACAGCGAGATAAGTGGCTGGCATAGTTTACGTTATTCGTGTGAAATGCACTGCCTAGAATTATGCAAAACTGATAGGTTTTATTAGCTTGAATAATTGGTATTTGAACTACTTGAAGTTTAATCCAATCCCAATCTTTCGGCTATGATATTGTCCAAATAGTTTTTGACTGGTTCAATAGAAATGGTGTCCAATACATCGTGTGCAAAAGCATTCATTAGTATGGCTTTGGCCGATTTTTCATTGATACCACGCGCTTTTAAATAAAAAAGCATGTCTTTGTCCAGTTTGCCTATAGTGGCTCCGTGCGAGCATTTTACATCATTGGCCCAAATTTCGAGCTGAGGCTTGGTGTTCATCACGGCCTCGTCCGAAATGAGTAAGT
>DMUD01000244.1:0-1855 GCA_003476475.1 Cytophagales bacterium
GTCATTTCGTAAAAACGAGACTTTTTGGCCACGCCTTTGCGCATGTAAGCATTCAGCATAGGAGTAAGCGTGAGCGACACGAATGCCGAGAGTAAAACTGCCGAGGCTACTACTATGCCAAACTCTCGGAAGAGCTTTCCTACAAAACCCTGCATAAAAATGATGGGCATGAAAATGGCGGCCAATGTGACAGATGTGGACATGACCGCAAAAATGATTTCGTTTGAGCCCACAATCGCCGCTTGTACAGGCGACATTCCCAACTCGGCTTTTTTGAAAATATTTTCAGTGACCACAATGCCATCGTCTACTACAAGGCCCGTGGCAAGTACAATGGCCAATAGGGTAAGCACATTGATTGAAAAACCAAGTAGATACATGACGAAGAAAGTTCCTACGAGTGAAACTGGAATGTCTATAAGTGGGCGGAAAGCTATAGACCAATCGCGGAAAAAGAGATAGATGATGAGGATTACGAGAACCAGCGCTATGATCAAAGTTTCTACCACTTCGTCGATAGATTTTAGTATGAAAAGGGTATTGTCAAGCGCAATGTCTAATTGGTAGTCTTCGGGTACTTCTTTTTTTAGTTGTTCGAAACGTTTATAAAACTCTTTGGCAATGTCGATATAATTTGCGCCAGGCTGTGGTACAAGTGCGGTGGCAATCATGGGTTTGCCATTGGTGCGCAAAATCGTTTCTTCGTTTTCGGCTCCCAATTCGGCATAGCCCACATCCAATAATCGTATGACTTTGCCTTCATCACTTCTGATAATCATGTTGTTGAAATCAGAGGGATTTGCAAAACGAGCTTTTACTTGTACCGTTAGTTCGGTGCGGTCGCCAGAAAGCTTTCCTGTGGGCAATTCCACATTTTCTTTGTCCAAGGCCGTTTTTACATCTTGAAGCGTAATACCGTATGCCGAAAGTTGCCCAGGATTCAATCTTATGCGCATGGCATATTTCTTTTGCCCCCAAATTTGTATCGAACTTACCCCATCAATGGTTTGCAATCGTTGGGCTATCACATTTTCGGCAAAATCGCTTATTTCTAACACACTGCGCTTGTTGCTTTGAATGGTCATGCTAATGATGGCTTCCGAATTGGCATCGGCTTTTGAAACCACGGGTGGCCCGTCTATGTCTTGTGGCAATTGTCGGATGGCTTGCGAAACTTTGTCGCGCACGTCGCTAGCCGCTTGTTCCATGGCCACATCTAAATTGAATTCGATGGTAATGTTGCTGGAACCTTGGTTGCTGGCCGAACTGATGGAACGCACACCCTGTATGCCATTGATTACTTTTTCCAAAGGCTCGGTAATTTGGGCTTCAATTACTTCCGAACTAGCACCCTTGTAACTGGTGCGTACATTGATTACGGGCGGGTCTATAGCAGGATATTCCCTGATACCCAAAGACTTGAAACCCATATAGCCAAATACCATGATGATGACATTCATCACGATAGCCAAAACAGGTCGTTTGATACTGATGCTGGGTAGGCTCATGTGTGCTTTAGTTTGCCAGTTTGTTTGGGGCAATGACCCGTACAGGTGCTCCTGTTTTCAGTTGCATATTTCCGGTTACTACTACCGAGTCGCCTTGCTCTAAGCCTAGGTTTATCTGAATTTTGTCGGTAGTACGCAATCCGTCGCTCACGATACGCTCTTCGGCCAACCCATTTTTTACTACAAAAACTTTTTTGCCTTTCAAAGTTGGGATTATCGCTTCGGTTGGAATATAGATGCTTTCTTTTTTGTCGGCAAGCAAGAGTTCGATGTGCACAAATGCGCCTGGCAATAAATTTCCTTTCGGATTTGGACACATTGCCCTGAATCGAACAGTGCGGTTGTTG
>DMUD01000244.1:2108-8466 GCA_003476475.1 Cytophagales bacterium
ACAGTGCGGTTGTTGGCATTTATTTTGGGGTCTTTGACAACGATTTGGGCTTTTAATAGGTCATGGACTGTTTCACTGCGAAAAGAAATAAACTCGCCCTTATTGAGTAATGAAGCATATTTTTCGGGTATCGAAAAATCGATTTTCACAGGATTTATTTGTTGGATATTGGCCAAGGTGGTAGTGGTGGTCACATAGCTTCCGGGACTCACATTGCGTATGCCAATAAAACCCGAGAAGGGTGCCCTGATTTCTGTTTTGGCTATTTGAGCTAGGTAGTAGGCACTGTCTGCCTTCAAGGTGTGCAAAGTCGAAAATGCTTGGTCGTACTCTTGTTGGCTTGCTCCTTCCATTTGCAAAAGCCTTTTCAATCGTGCTTCTGTTGTATGGGCAAAGCGCAGTTGCGACTTAATTCTTTCGAATTGGGCTTTCAAATCGGTGTCGTTGATTTTTACAAGTAGTTTTCCTTGGTTTACCAGCTGGCCTTCGGGCAAAAAAAGGTACACAATTCGGCCATTCATTTCGGGTTTCAATTCGGCTTCTTCATTGGCAATAATAGTACCTGTGGCCAATAATTTGTCTTCCAAAGCGGAACTCCCTGCTATGCAAACCGTGACTGGTGTAGGGGGCGTTTTCGCATCAGGCAAGGGCCCAGTCATTTTGTTTTGTTCAATAGGGAAAAATAGGAATTTCAACCCAATCAGTAGCCCTATGGCTATCAAGACTATTGTAAAAGTTTTAAATGCTTTCATTTAATAGGTTTGCTATATAAAAAAGAGGGGTTTCCAGAAATTGTATCGACGCCATAATTAATTGAATAAAATTTTTTGTGTTGTACGCCGTTCAAATGCAGTTGCATAATCAAATCCATCTCCAATGTATCGCTTATACAAAATCAATAGTTGCAATATTAACTATTTAAATAAAGGCATTCAGCATATCAGGCTACTTTTAAGGCAATCCACACACGAATGGTCTGTGAATACAAATTTTAGAAAAATCATTTTAAAAAATTGAACAAAAGCGAATTGTCTTGTGGTTTTTTTTACTGACTGAGTGCAGCTTCAAACATGATAGCTACAGATACTCAAGGCTACATAAATAACTGAAAATTTGAAGACGCTAAAAACTAGCTTTGCCCATCAACCTAGCGATGTACATACTGCTTACATTAAAAAAAGTGGCTTTCTTTTACCGTACCTTCAACGCGGTTTCACAGTGCAAAATTCTTAGTGCAGAGCCCTACTTCAGTTACTAAATAAATTATAATTTTGTGTTCCAAATTTAAAATACATGAAACATAGGATCTTTTCTTTTCTTTTCGTGGTTAGTTCTCTATATGTATTTGCTGCTGGTCAAAAACCAACAACCAAGTATTCTATCAAAGTTCGTTTGAACGGTTTGAAAGATACCGTTTGTTATCTCGCCTATCATTTTGGCGACAAACAATATCTGAAAGATACGGCAGTAGTTGATAGTAAAGGAAATATGGTTTTTGAAGGAAAGGAGAAGCTGCTTGGCGGTATTTACCTTGTAGTTCTGCCCAATAAATCCAGTTTCGAATTTCTAGTTCCAAACGAGCAAGCTTTTTTCAGCTTTGAAACGGACACTAGCAAGATGATAGAAAACATGAAGGTGTCGGGTTCAAAAGAAAACGAGTTGTTTTTTGGATTTTTAAACTTCTTAGCAAAAAAAACAAAAGAATCAGACCCATTTTTGGAAGGCTACAAGCGCAATAAGGATAAAAACAAAGATTCGGCCTCTTATTTCCAATCTAAGCTAGGCGAAGTAGATAAAGAGGTAAAAGCACACCGCATGAAGATTGTAAATGAAAATCCGGGTACATTAATATCCAAAATTTTTTCGGCCTCAACCGAATTGGAGATACCGGAAACGCCCATTCTACCCGATGGTAAAAAGGATTCTACCTTTGCCTACCGGTGGATGAAAATTCATTACTTTGATAATGTAGATTTTTCTGACGAAAGATTGTTGCGTACACCAATCTTGCACTCCAAAATGAAATACTATCTCGATAATTTAACGCCACCAGCGCCAGATAGTATCAAACGATCTGTTGATTTTATAATCTCGAAAACAGAAGCCAACAAAGAAGTTTTCAAATTCTTTGTTTGGAATATCACTAGTACATACGAAACATCAAATATTATGGGAATGGATGCAATATTTGTTCACATGGCCGAAAATTATTATTTGTCGGGAAAAGCATTTTGGATAGATTCTACAATCAAAAATAAAATACGTGAACGCTATGTAACGCTGAAACCGCTTCTTATTGGGAAAAAAGTGCCCAACATTTCTTTGCCAGATACTTCAAATAATTTTCACGATTTGTATGGTCAGAATAAGAAATTTACGGTACTATACTTTTGGGATCCGCATTGTGGACATTGTCAAAAAGAAACACCTAAGTTGAATGATTTCTACAACGACCCAAAGAATAAGGATATTGGAATATTTGCTGTAGGTACTGACCACCCTGATGATTGGAAAAAATTTGTGAAGGAGAAGAATTTACTTTTTCTAAATGTATGTAATGCTGCAGGAGAAAATACGGTCTATTACGACTTGCGTAAAATGTATGATGTGTACAGTACACCCACCATTTATATTTTAGACGAGAAAAAAGAAATTATAGGCAAAAAATTGTCTGTTGATAACATAAATGACTTCTTGGAAGACTACAACAAAATGATGGAATATAGGAGAAAAAACAAGGCAGAAAAATTTTAACTTTTCCCAAAGCCTCTTAGTTTTATTTCCGTAAGCCTACGTTTTGTATCCATGCTAAATTCTCCTTTTTGAATCCAATCGTAGTATGATGGGTCGGATTTTAACACATCAAGCACAAGCTTGTCTTTGTGTTTTCCAAAGTTGAATATTTCTTGTCCTTTGTCATTAAAGACCATGCGCCCTGCAAAATCCACTTGGTTAGAGAGCGAAAGTTTGGACAATGAAGCGATGTCGTTTTCGAAAATTACTGCCGAATTTTTGTCGCCAGGCATGTTTTGCCCTTCGTAACGTGCCAATTGCGCATCCAATACCTCAAAAGTAGCCAACGTGTCGGCTTCTGCCGAATGAGCATTTTCCAAAGTTTTGGAACAGTAAAAACGGTAAGCCGCCGAAAGGCTTCTCGGCTCCATTGTGTGGAAAATGCGTTGCACATCCACAATTTTTCGGTTCGACACATCAAAATCATGGCCAGCGCGCAAAAACTCTTCTACCAATAATGGGACATCGAATTTCACCAAATTGAAACCCGACAGGTCGCACCCGTCGAAAAAACGAAAGATTTCTATGGCCAACATTTTGAAGGTAGGGCAATCTTTCACATCGGCGTCATAAATGCCATGCACCTTGCTAACCGATGCCGGAATTGGTATTTCGGGGTTTATTCGCCATGTTTTCACTTCTTTTTTTTCGTCGGGAAATACTTTCAAAATGCATATTTCCACAATTCGGTCTTGACTGATGTTGATACCGGTTGTTTCTAAATCGAAAAAAGCAAGTGGTTTTTTTAATTTTAAATTCATGATAATTCAGGGGTTTAGTAGTGTGATGTTTTTCAGCCTACTATTTTTTGGGCAAGTTCTGGTAGGTTTAATCCGTCAAATTTTCCAGAGCTCATCATGAGCAAGGCTTTTTTGTCCCATTTTTGAGCCAACAAATAGTCTTGAAGCGCATTTTTATCACTAAAAATTTTTAAATTTTTAGTGATAAAACCGTTTTGGATGTCGGTGGCATTAATAGGAGGTAGTTTTTTGTGTTCTACAGTTTGAGGGCTGAAAAATACAATAGGGTCGTCGGCAAACTTTAGCTTGTCTTTATATTCTTTCAAGAATTCTTTGCTTAGACTGCTAAACGTGTGCAGTTCGAGACATGCCACCAGTTTGAAATCGGCGAAATTCTTTTTAACTGCCATGGTCGAGGCCAAGACTTTGGAAGGAGCATGGGCAAAATCTTTGAATACAATTGTACGGTCGTTTTTGGCTAACAATTCTAGTCTGTTGGCTGCTCCTTTGAACGATGAAATAGCGGTGTAAAAGCCTTTTTCGGTAATGCCTAGCAGTTGGCAAGTGAGACGTGCCGCCTCGATATTTTTGAGGTTGTGTTCGCCAAATACTTGCAAACTGATAGGGCCGTAGTCGGTGTTCAGGACGGTTTTGCCGTTTCGAATTTTATGACTAGGCACTGTATAGGCTTTGGCACGCACATCGTTACGGTCTATCGAACATATTTCGGCCAGTTTTTTGTCGTCTTTACAATAAATTAAATTTCCACCTTTAGGTGTTAAATCAGCAAAAATTTCAAACTGTTCCAAATAGTTGGCAAAAGTGGGGAATACGTTGATGTGGTCCCATGCAATGCCCGTAATGACCCCAATGTGATGCTTGTAGTGAGCAAATTTTGGTCTAGGGTCTAGGGGCGATGTAAGATATTCGTCACCTTCAATTACTATTATGGGGGCGTCGGAAAGTTTTGTCATTGTGTCGAAGCCTTCTACAAGCGAACCTACCATGTAGTCAAAATCCTTGTCGTGAAATTTTAACACATGCATGATCATGGAGGTGACGGTGGTTTTTCCGTGGCTACCGGCTACCACAATGCGTTGTTTGTCTTGACTGTATTGGTAAATATATTCAGGAAATGAATAAATTTTTATGCCTAATTCTTTAGCTCTGAGCAATTCAGGATTGTCTATACGGGCGTGCATGCCCAAAATGACTACCTCTATTTCATCGGTGATTTTTTCGGGAAACCACCCGTATTGGGCAGGTAGCAAACCTTTTGCTTCTAGTCGTGTGCGCGAAGGTTCAAAAATTTCGTCGTCCGAACCAGTGACTATGTTCCCTTTTTCGTGCAAAGCTAATGCCAGATTGTGCATAGCACTGCCGCCAATTGCGATAAAATGTACCCTCATTTAAAAATGATAGAAAAGTTGCAAGGCAAAACTATACAATTTTGCACCTGTAGCAAATTTTCAAGCAAGCATGCAATATATTTGAAACATTTTGTAACTAAAGTTATCCACAATTCTTATCTTGATAACTGGGTTAAAAACTAAACCGCTGCCCTCGGTACTTTGCATTATGGAACAAAACGCTAGCCGCACAAACCGCCGTACCGGAACTAAGAGCAATATTTCAGATTTGGCTTTGTCAATGGGCAAGTTGCCTCCACAAAACCTAGAAGCGGAAGAAGCTGTTTTGGGGGCCCTTATGATTGAGAAAGCTTCCATTTCGCTTGTGCAGGATATTTTGCGACCAGAGAGTTTTTATAAAGAAGCGCATCGCATTATATACGACACCATTCTTTCCTTGGATAGCAAAGGCGATCCTATCGACTTGCTTACTGTTACCAACGAGTTGCGTAAGAATGTGCAACTTGAATTTGTAGGCGGGCCCTATTATTTGGTAGAACTTACCCAACGCGTGAGCTCTTCGGCCAATTTGGAATATCACGCCCGTATTGTGTCTGAAAATTTTATCAAACGCGAACTCATAAAAATATCTTCAGAAATAACGCGCGATTCCTTTGATTATACTACCGATGTTTTCGACCTTTTAGACCATGCACAACAACAAATATTCCAAATTGTAGATTCGAACTTAAAAAAGAAATATGCCAGTGTACGCGATATTTTGAAAGAAGCCATTCGCGAATTGGAATCTAAAAGAGACAATGATGGAGGACTTACAGGCATTCCTACTGGTTTTTCCGATTTAGACAGGATGACCTCTGGTTTTCAAAAATCCGATTTGATTATTATTGCCGCAAGGCCAGGTATGGGAAAAACGGCTTTTATGGTGTCGGCCATGCGCAATGCGGCAGTGCAGTTTGGCAAACCCGTGGCCATGTTTTCGCTCGAAATGTCGTCGGTACAGCTTATCAATCGCCTTATTTCGGCCGAAGCAGAACTGATGAGTGATAAAATTACCAAGGGAAAGCTGGAACCTTTCGAATGGCAACGATTGCACGAGCGTATTAGTAACTTGAGCAGTGCCCCTATTTTTATTGACGATACGCCTGCCCTTAGCATCATGGAGTTGCGCGCCAAAAGCCGTCAGTTGAAATCGCAGTACGATATTCAGATGATTATTATCGACTATATGCAGCTCATGAGAGGTTCCGATCCTGGAAAAGGTGGGACCAACCGCGAGCAGGAAATTGCCACCATTTCTAGGGGCTTGAAAGGTTTGGCAAAAGAACTAAATATTCCTGTCATTGCGCTTTCACAGTTGAGTCGCGCTACCGAAACCCGCGGTGGCGACAAACGACCCATGCTTTCCGACTTACGCGAGTCGGGCTCTATAGAACAAGATGCCGATATGGTCAT
>DMUD01000244.1:8781-9557 GCA_003476475.1 Cytophagales bacterium
TTCTTGTATCGCCCTGAATACTATGGTATTTTGGAGGACGAAGAAAAAAATTCAACTAAAGGCATAGGCGAAGTGATTATTGCCAAGCACAGGAATGGTTCACTTGATACCATCAAACTTCGATTTATAGGTCAATTTACCAAATTTGCCGATTTAGAAAATGATTTTGGTAGCAATGATGGCATGTCTTCTTTCAATAGTTTTCCTTCTTCTTCTTCAGATGGCCCTGAATTTATGCGTTTGCCCAGCAAGTTGAATGACAATTTTAACAAAAGCGACGATTTCGACTTAGGCAAAAATTTTCCAACAGATGACGAAGCGCCTTTCTAGGATAAACTAAGTGTCGTTTTCAACGCTTTTTGTCAAACTTTCTTCTAACATCCCTATTGCGTAGCCAAACAGTTGAATAAAAACTGTTGGAATTGAAAGAAGTGCAACTTTTATGCTTTTGTATTGCACGTAGGCATCGACCAAAATAGCCGTAAAAAAAAGGAATAAAGGCGTAGCTAAAATGAGTGCCAAATGTGTACTGGCAAAAACGGATATTAGAGCAATTAAAAGATATAAAACAAACAAAACAGGTACGAAATGAATGATTTTCAGGGTGTGTGGAAAGTACCTAAAAATATTTATACGTGCCCTGCCAAACCAATGCATTTGCTTGAAATAGGAACCGATGTCTTTTTTTCGTTCGTGATACACATGTGCTTTTTCTATTAAGCCAGTTTTAAAACCAAATTTCATCATGCGCGCGCTCAATTCTATGTCTTCACCCA
>DMUD01000244.1:9879-10096 GCA_003476475.1 Cytophagales bacterium
GAAGGGAAGTTTGTATCCCCCCGTAACTTCGTACACTTTTCGAGAAATGCCCATGTTAAAACTACGGGGATAAAATTTACCCATATTTTTTTTACTACCCCGAATACCACCCGTGGTCAGAAATGAGGTCATGGAATAGTTCACGGCCTTTTGCATGTCGGTTGCGGCAGGATGTAGTTTGTCTGGTCCACCGAAAGCATCTAATTTTTGCGTTTTT
>DMUD01000105.1:0-610 GCA_003476475.1 Cytophagales bacterium
GCAAATACGGCAACTACCACAGGTTTGTTGTTGGCAACAGAAGGGGCAAGTTTGGATTTGGCAGCTGATGGCACAGACCAAGCTGGTGCAATAGCCATTACAAAAGGCATTACTACCGTAATTACGGACACAAGCAAAACAGGCGTAGTGCTTCCTGTAATATCTAAACTAAAAGTATTTACGATTTACAATAAAGGCACGTTAGCATTAAACATTTATCCTGCCGTTGACGATTACATCAATGGGTATGCACAAGATGCCCCTTATGTATTGGCGGTAGGAGCAAAAGTTACATTGTACACAAAAGCAATTTCAGCACCCGACAGCGAAAATTACGGTTGGAACATACTTTAAAAAAAGCAAATAAAAATCTATAAATACCTTTACACCATTAAACAAATAAAATCATGTTAAGCGCAACTACAATTGTCCCAATTACCCAATACGATGCCCTTTCGGACACGGCAAGCACCGTGTATGAAATTGCGGTGGGAATACAACCTGTACAATTGTTGAATCCTACTTTGGGAACTTCAAGCAATTGTAATGTAATCATCGTAAAAGACGGTTTGCAAAACACAGTTTCAGCATTGGAAACTTCTGCAACCAT
>DMUD01000105.1:929-1183 GCA_003476475.1 Cytophagales bacterium
GCCACCGCAACAGGTTTATTGTTGGTTGGTTCAGGAGTTGCGGCTACACTTGCAGGTATTGCCACAAGTGGTACATCAAACATTACTACCCCTGTTACTTATGTAACCGCTTCTGGTAGCAACGTAAAAGTTACTCTTCCTACAATTAGCAAATTGGCTGTATATGAAGTGTTCAATACAAGTGCTGTTACAATAAGCGTATTTCCAAAAACAGGAGATTTCATTGATGCTTTGGCTGTGAATACGGCTGTAAC
>DMUD01000105.1:1451-3750 GCA_003476475.1 Cytophagales bacterium
TTGGCTGTGAATACGGCTGTAACCATTCCAGCA
This sequence comes from Cytophagales bacterium, assembly GCA_003476475.1. Lineage (GTDB taxonomy): Bacteria > Bacteroidota > Bacteroidia > Cytophagales > UBA9547 > UBA9547. The sequence continues at coordinate 1,485 of DMUD01000105.1, forward strand.
GGAGGTTCTAAAAAATTCTACACCAAATCTATTTCAGCCGCAGCAACTTCGGGTGCAGGTTGGTTTAGTATATAAAAGTTTCCATTTTTACGGTTGTTTAGTAATGAAAGCCCACATTTTATGTGGGTTTTCCTTTTTATAAAAATAGTGCAAAAAAATATTTGGATAAAACATATTTATATCCTTTATATTTGTAAATAGAAAAAGTACAAAATATTTGTAAAAACAACCGTAAAAAATGGAAGAAACCAATATAGACCCAACAGAGCAAGCGTTTTTGAACGCTATGGCAGGTGAAGAAATTAAATTAGGGGACGACACTTCTCCAAAAAGTGAAGAAAAAAAAGAAGTGCAACCCACAAAAGTACAAGAAACAAAAACGGAAACACCAAAAATAGAAGAGCCACAAACAGAGCCAGCCGAGGACGATTTGGTAATGCTTGTGGATGAACCTATTAAAAATATTGAAAGTGAAGACTATCCTGATGATTTTAACAAGGTAGTCGCACAAAGATTTTCGGATTATGGCGTAACGGACGGTAAGCAATTGGAGGAACTACTAACCTCTAAGAGCGGAGAATACGAAAGCCGTATAGCCGAATTGGAAGCCCAATTGAAAGAAGTATCTACAAAAGGGCTTGCTTTTGAAAACGAAGCACAAAAAAAATTGTACGAGTTTGCAAAGCAGTTTGACGGCACAAACGCCAAGTTACTTGCCGAATACGAATACCTCCAAAACCTTGATGTCAGCAAAATGGATGACAAGGCTGTGTTGAAAGAAGCATTTGTACAAGCCAACAAATCATTTGGTCGGGAAAAAGCCGAAGAAATGTTTGAGTACGAGTACGAAGACAATTACGACACGGAAAACCTTGACCACGATTATGACAACAAGGAGATTAGGAAAAGGTCGCTTAAACTTGAAAGGGATGCCGCCAACGCAAAAAAACAGCTTGTGGAAACGATTTCCAATTTTAAAGTAGAGCCAAACTCGAAACCGCAATCACAGGAGGAAGCAAAGATGATGCAAGAAGTGGAAAGGGTAGTGGCAAAAGCCGCTTCCGAACTGCCTAACATCAATAAGATTGAAATTCCTTTAGACAAATCGGGCAATCAAAAATTTGCCATAGGTTTGACAATCGAACAAAAGTCTTTTGTAATAGAGCAAACAAAAAACTTTTTGTCTAATCCAAGCAACTACGATGCCGATGGCAAATTGAAACACGGTGCAACACCACAATCTGTTTTTGAATTTATAACGGAATCTACTTACAAGCCGTTGATATATCAAAAAATATTTGAAAGAGGTATGCACGTGAGAGAGATGCAAGGTGTCGAAAAAAGAGCAGTAAAAGCGCAAAAACCAATATCGGCAGGTAGCTTGGCTAACGAATTGCCTAAAAACGATGAGGAGGCGTTTTTAAAGTTCTTGGCACAATCTTAAAAACATTAACCTTTAAAAAACAAAACAATGGCTTTACAAGCATATTCAGCAGGCAGACAAGCAACCGACCTTTCGGTTGTAATGGACTACCAAGACAAACCACAGTACCTTAAAAAATTCATTGAAACCTATCCTGACCAATACGACTTGGGTCTTATGCAAGTGTTGGGATTGATGGAAGAAGCAGTAGGCGGTGAAACTTACTACTGGCAAGAGAATGACAAGTTCATTTCTATCCCCGTAGTAGGTAGCATTGTGGACAACACAGGCACTATCAGCATTACTTATGGTGTTGGTAGCTATACCGACAACGGTAAAAAATCGTATGGTCGTGTAGGTGAAACGATTGAACTACCCAACTATTTGAGTGGTTTGATTACTGCCAAAAACACTTCTGTTGACAACGCACACGTTATTACCGTAAAACCTATCGGTACTGACCTTTCGACTGGCAACGCTATTACTTCTGCACAATTAGCAGCAGGTATCACAGCAGGTATGCCTATCCCTGTTGAAACCAACGGCTTTACCGAAGGTTCATTTGGTCAAGACAAATCGGTAATCTCTACCGTTTCTCGTTACCAAAACACTTTGCAGAACATTACAGATACTTATACTGTAACTTTCAACGCAATGGGTCAAGAAACATGGGTTGACTTTAACTTCATGGCTCCAGATGGTACTGCCAAAAACCGTTACTATGTAAAAGAGGTTTTTGAAACCGAAAAACGTATGATGCGTGCTATTATGTTGGCTGCGTTCAACGGTAAAGGTGGTTCTACTACCGATGCAAGCGGTAACACTGTAAATTTCACAACTGGT
>DMUD01000191.1 GCA_003476475.1 Cytophagales bacterium
TACTTCTCTGGCAATTATCCTACGCCAGGAGGTACGCGCATCGTAAATAAAGCTTTTGTAAACTTTATCGAAGGAAAACTCGTGAGGGCTTACTGAGTCATAAATGAAAATTTTTATCGCCATCTCCATTTCTAGCATTCTCTTAATTGCTTGCGGCAACAAAGAAATCAAAACCTTTAAAAAGTACACTGGCCCTATGTTGATAGGTGAAAATATCTTCACTAATTACACGGATTCGGGCAAAGTAAAACTTAGAATGTGGGCACCAGAACAACAAGAATTGGAGTCGGGCGACCGTATTTTCCCAAAAGGCATCAAAATTGATTTTTTTGAGAAAGAGGTGGTGTCTTCTACCCTTACTGCCAACTATGCCACTTTTTCTAAAGCCAGTGGCATTTACACGGTGCGCAACGATGTGGTGATACAATCGAAAGACCAACAAAAAAAATTAAATACCGAAGAGCTGAAGTGGATTCCAAAAAAACACCGAGTACGCATTGAAAACGACAAATTTGTTAGAATACAAACAAAAACTGAAATTTTGACAGGTATGGGCTTAGATGCTTCAGAAGATTTCCGATACTATAAAATTAAAAAACCCCAAGGAGTTTTTGCCACCAACCAACCATGAAGATATTTGAAACCATGCTGTTTGCTTTCACGGTAGTGCTTTTTGTGATAGGCATACACCAAACGATGGTCAATGGGTTTATAAACAGCTATTTCTTATTCACTTTTTCAGTGTTCTGCCTTTTGGGCTACGGCTTTATAAAAAGAAAAAGAGAAGAGAAAAATAAATAATAATCTTTTTTGGGTTCTCAAAAGCCAAAATAAAATTAAATCAAATCGTAGTTTTTATACTCTCCCAATCGAATTCCAGTTTTTCGTTCTAACCAAAAACTAATTCTTTCTTTCAAAGGGATTTTAATCTTATTGGCATCGTAAGGAAATTTCCAATTCATTTTTTCGATTCTGTCCTGCATTACTTTAGGATGTGTACCTTCAAAAATTGAAAGCCATTCTCGACGATTATAACGAAATTTGTCTCCTCCAAATACATTTTCGGCCATCCATTCATCGTCGTGCCACAATGGGTTGACCATTTCTTTCTTTTTTTGCTGGGCCAATGGAGAACGGACCCAACCATAATGATACATTTCAGCTTCAATAGATTTTACCCTTAGTTTGCGATTATCGATGGTTCTAAAACCTTGGGCATCTTTGTAAGAACGTATGTGAGGCAAATTGCGCACCATTCTGATTTCATTCCGATACCAGTCTCGCGAAAGCCCAATATAGTCGTAAGAACCATAAAAATGACGGTATGCAAAAAGAAACCCCTCTACCCTACTTTCGTTTAAATTTTTTTTTGCAGCTGCAAGTATGGCAGGAAGATAACGCTCGTGCAGCACTTCATCTGCTTGAATGTACAAACCCCAATCGCCCTTGATATGGTCTAGCGCAATATTGGTTTGTTGTGCCAAAACTTGGCCGCCTTTTCGCAAGGCAGGATCCCAAACACTGTCAATAATATTGATTTTGGGTTCGTTTAACGCTAATATCCGAGATTTGGTATTGTCGTCGTTATCGCCAACCACTACCACCACTTCATCGCAAACAGGCAAGATAGACTGTATTGATTCAATAAATGGATATTCAAGTATTTCCCCGTTCTTGACGAAGGTAAAACCACTGATGGTCATTGTAATTTTTCATTGGCAATATGGCGTTGGGCATCTCTCTGAGTTCGTTTTTCCATACCTTTCTGAAAAGCATTGGTAAGGTTTACCCCCGTTTGATTGGCCAAACAGACCAATACAAACAAAACATCTGAAAGTTCGTCAGCCAATTCTTTGTTTTTATCAGATTCTTTAAAAGACTGTTCACCAAACTGACGAGAAATGATTCTTGCTACCTCACCTACCTCTTCCATCAAAATAGCGGTGTTGGTTAGTTCTGAAAAATACCGAACACCGTATTCTTTAATCCAATCGTCAACTTGTTTTTGAAGTTCTTCAATGGTCATACTTCTGGTATGGCTATTCAGTTTCAGTTTAATGAGAATTGTAAGTGACGAGGAATATCCACCTTAGCTAATGACCCCACATAATACCCTAAAAAGCTTAAAGCTTTCTTTTGATTTCTTTATTTTCGAAGCTCTCTATATTGTCGCCAATTTCTATGTCGTTGTACCCTTTCAAGCTAATACCGCATTCAAACCCGTTTTTCACTTCTGATGCATCATCTTTGAAACGTTTTAAGGCATCGATTTGGCCTGTAAAAACTACAATACCATCGCGTACAAGGCGGACCTGTTGATTGCGTTTGATGACACCTTCCGAAACCATGCAACCAGCAATAGTTCCAATTTTGCTAATTTTGAATACTTCGCGAACTTCGGCTGAACCAATGATAACTTCTTCCAACGTAGGAGCTAACATTCCTTCCATGGCATCTTTCACTTCGTTTATAGCATCGTAAATGATTGAGTACAAACGAATTTCTATTTGCTCTTGGTCGGCTATTTTCCTAGCACTAAGCGAAGGTCTAACTTGGAAGCCCACAATGATGGCATCGGATGCCGAGGCCAACAACACATCTGACTCGGAAATTTGCCCAACGGCCTTGTGAATAATAGCCACTTGTACTTCGGGGGTAGATAGTTTCAAAAGTGAATCCGAAAGGGCTTCCACCGAACCGTCAAAATCGGCTTTAACAATGATATTAAGCTGCTTGAAATTTCCAATAGCCAAACGTCTGCCAATTTCGTCCAAGGTAATGTGTTTGCGAGTACGTATAGCTTGTTCGCGTAGTAATTGGCCTCTTTTGGTGGCAATCTCACGTGCCTCGCGATCAGTATCCATGATATTGAACTTGTCGCCTGCCTGTGGAGCACCATCCAATCCCAAAACCAAAGCAGGAGTGGAAGGGCCAGCTGTATGAAGTTTATGACCTAAGTGGTCGAACATGGCTTTTACCTTACCAAAATGCTGACCTGCTAACATTACGTCACCGATATGTAAAGTGCCAGATTGAACTAAAACCGTAGTTACAAAACCACGACCCTTGTCCAATGAAGCCTCGATAATGGTACCAACTGCTTTTTTCTTTGAATTTGCCTTCAATTCCAAAATATCAGCTTCCAACAATACTTTTTCCAATAAATTTTCAACGCCTACACCGGTTTTGGCAGAAATGTGCTCGCACTGGTATTTACCACCCCAATCTTC
>DMUD01000199.1 GCA_003476475.1 Cytophagales bacterium
ACCATCACCAGTTCATAGTCCAGCTCGGTGGCAATTTTGTGCAAGTTGGTAATCGATTTGGGTACAAACTCCAACTTTTCAAGCGAATCGGTCTGAAAATCGATGGGAGGCTCTACTATAATAGTGCCGTCACGATCTATGAACAGTACTTTCTTTTTAAAAGACATAACAAGGTGTTGATGTAACAAAGTTACAAATTAGTTACACGCAAAATAGATGTGGCAAGGCAGTGAAAATCGGTTTCTTACAAATCTTTTGTGATTTTGGCCATTGCAAATCGTATTTCGCTATAGGAAAAATCGTCGCCAAGCTTGGCTTTGATTGGTCCATACAAAGTAGATTCTGATTGTTTGACCACTTTTTCGATGGCCTTGAATTTTTCGGGCGATAAAAGTTCGAACACATCCAAGTCGCCCAATTCGATAAAATGCGCCAAATGCCCTTCGATAGTAGAAACCGCCATTTGTCTTTCCCGCGCAATTTCTTCCACCGATTTGCCATCCTTGAACAATTGGAATGTGTGTTGCTTGGTTTGTCCTTTGGGTTCTTTTTCGGTTTTTCCCTTTTTGCTTTCCCCTTTTGTTGCGGTGGACTCTTTTTGCCTTTCATCCAAGGCCTGAATATCCAAAATGTGTTCTTTGTCGAAATTGCCGTTGGTTATTGCGGCATTCAAAAGCGCTTCGGCACGCTGTATGCTTTGCCACTGTTTGAAACACTGCCTTTCCAATTCTTTCAGTTCTTCCAAATAGCCTTTTACCTTTTTTATTTTCTGCACCTCAGAAATGTGTGCCTTTATCTGTTTTATGAGTTCGGCAAAAAGGGGCTCAAAATATTTTTTGGCCGATGCAACTCTCTCGTGAATCTTGGACAAAGGCGAGTCGGCGCTTTCTTGTATTATCTTGTGAATGTGGGGTGGAAATCTATCGGCAATGACTTTTAAGTCTTCCAATTGGTTGCGCCACTGCACCGCCCAAGGCAAGTACTTTTGTTTTTCCGAACGCAAGACATCCATTTCATAACTCCTCACATGGTCATTGGCCGATTTTTGCAAGGCTGCAAAATCAAAAGCTTCGAAAACAAATTGCTGAAAATAGCTTTCTGAATCTGATTCAAGATGCTGAATTAGTGATTTGTAATTGGTTTTTTGTTCGGTAAACCCAAGCAACACTTGGTCTTGCCGTACGTTATTGGGTCGCAAAGGAGAAGTGAGCACAAGTCCCTCCAAACTGCGCAAACGCGAAAAGGCAACATACATTTGCCCGGGCGCAAAGGCTCCGTTCACATCTACAATGGCCTTGTCGAAAGTGAGTCCTTGGCTTTTGTGAATGGTAATGGCCCATGCCAACTTGAGCGGGTAATGCGAAAAGCTACCCAATACTTTTTCTTCTATCAAATTGGTTTCCTCGTTCAAGGTGTAACGCTTGTTTTCCCAAAGATATTTTTCGACCAAAACAGGCGCGCTGCCATCGGCAAACTGTACCTTGATTTCTTCGGAAGTAAGAGAAGCAATCGTTCCAATTTTTCCATTAAAGTATTTTCGGTCAGTCGAAATGTCGTTTTTGATAAACATTACCTGTGCCCCTACTTTCAATTCCAAAACATAATCTAATGGAAACAAGTGTTCAGGAAAATCGGCTTCAATACTGGCCGAATACTTGAAACTTCTTTCAGGTAATAGTTCCAACGATTGCTTGTTTAGTTGGTCTGCTTTGGCATTGTGGGTAACCAAATGAATGTAGCCATCGCCTGTTTGCGGACGAAATCCCGGCACTACCCTGCTTTGCAAAAGTTCAAAATCATCCCATTCCATTTCTTCGTCGCGCAAGTGGTTCAGCAAGCGCAAAAAGGTAGGGTCCGATTGCCTGTACACTGTTTCGAGTTCGATGTACAGGGGCTTGATTTGTTGTAGCGCATGTGCGTCAAAAAAATAACTGCTTTTGTAAAACTGCGAAAGAAAATAGGCTTCGTCTTCCCTGGTCACAGGGGGCAGTTGCAACATGTCGCCAATGAACAAAACTTGTACGCCACCAAACGGTACTCGGTGGTTTTTACGCACAAAACGCAACACGGTGTCTATGGCATCGAGCAAATCGGAACGCAGCATACTTACCTCGTCGATAACGAGTAGCTCCATCTGGCGCAGCAACTTTCGCTTGGTCCCGTTCATTTGCAAATCGTTTATAAGCGAGGTAGGAGTTACCGTCTTGAAATTGATTTGGGAAGAAGGCTTCCAGTTTTTTTCGGGAATAAACACCCCAAATGGCAAATGAAAAAGCGAGTGCAAGGTTACCCCGCCAGCATTAATGGCCGCTATGCCTGTAGGCGCCGCTACTACCGTATTTTTATGTGTGTTTTTAACTATTTTGTGTAAAAAAGTTGTTTTTCCAGTACCCGCCTTGCCCGTAAGAAATATGTGTCGATTGGTTTTGTTGATGTATTCGGTGGCTATTTGTGCCGAATCCATGTCATGTATTTTGTGCATGCGAGCTTAGAGACAAAAATTGAAGAATTAAATATATTCTAATAAAACGTAGGACAATCATTATTTTTGTTCAAAATAAGGTAAAAAATGAACATTGCGATAGCTAGCGACCATGCAGGTGTAGCACACAAAAAAGCCTTGGTGGAATTTGTAGAATCTATGGGCCACCATGTAGATGATCTTGGGCCATATACAATCGATTCGGTCGACTATCCTAATTATGCGCACAAACTTTCGGAAAAGATAAAAAACAATGAAGCCGAACTTGGCATTTTGCTGTGCGGCACCGGCAATGGCGTAGCCATGACAGCCAACAAACACAATGGCATACGGGCCGGACTAGCATGGAACAAAGAAGTGGCGGCCTTAATCCGTCAACACAACGATGCCAATATTTTGGTTATGCCCGCCAGGTTTACCAGCATAGAAGAAGCAAAAGAAATAACCAAAACCTATTTAGAAACTCCATTTGAAGGGGGAAGACATCAACGCAGGATAGACATGATTACGATTTTGTAAGCGTGCTGTTTTTTACAAAATCTTCCACTTGCCTGTCCAAACCATCAACACATCGGCGCTATTGAGGCGGTCTTTGTGTTTGAGCAAATTTTCCAGTTTTACAGTACCTACCACGTAGTTGCTATCGGGGCCATAGTACCTTTCGGTGATTTTGTCGAATTCAAACAACTGTACATTTTTTTCATCGAAATATCTTAAATACACTTCCAATTCGATGTTGGTCACGTAGTGCATCTTCTTGGTATTCAAGTATTTTTTGTATTCGTAACGGTAACCGTACAGGTTGGCCGATATGTCGGAAAGAATGGCAGAACCGATGGGGTGTCCTCCTGCACCTTTGCCCATGTAAAATTGCTGGTCGGAAAAAGAGGCTTCGACGATGACGGCGTTCAGTTCGTTTTCGATAAAATACAGTTTGTGCCCTTTTGGAATGAACTGCGGCATTGAAAAAATCGTGACAGCATCGTCGTTGATTTTTTTCACCATGCTTACTGTTTTGATTCGCACCCCTTTTTCTTTGGCATACTGTATGTCGTAATCGTTTAGGTTTTGTATGCCGTGATTCAACACCGTTTCGGGTTTTACAAATACGCCATAAGCATGGGCCGCAATAATACAAGCCTTGTATAGCGCGTCCATGCCCGAAAGATCTAAACTGGGGTCTGTTTCCAAAAAGCCTAAATCCTGGGCCTGTTTCAGGGCAATATCAAAATCGATGTTGTCTTTGAAAATGCGCGACACAATGTAGTTGGACGAACTATTGAAAATACCACTTACTGAATACAGCAATTCGTTGTCGTAGTACTCTTCCAGCGTGCGAATGATGGGAATACTGCCGCAGGTAGAACCCTCGTAAAGCAACGACACATTGTGTTCTTTTTGCAATCGTATGAGTTCGGCCAAATTTTCGGCAATCATTTTTTTGTTGGCCGTTACCACGTTTTTTCCTTTGGCAAGCGACTCGGTCACAATTTCGTAGGCGGCTTCGGCATCGTTTATGACTTCCACAATCAAACTCACTTCCGGGTTGTCGATTATCTCTTTTCGAT
>DMUD01000004.1:0-2843 GCA_003476475.1 Cytophagales bacterium
TGCAAGGTGCCGATATGGTCATAGCAACCCCAGGCCGTTTGATAGCCCTGTTGCAGTCGGGTGAAATGAAGTTTGAACATTTGCAACATTTGGTATTGGACGAAGCAGACAGAATGCTCGATATGGGTTTTTTCGACGATATCATGAAAATTGTGAATTATCTTCCCAAAGAGCGCCAAACTATATTGTTTTCGGCCACGATGCCGCCACGCATCAGGACATTGGCGGGCAAAATTTTGAAAAATCCGGAGCAAGTAAATATCGCGATTTCAAAACCTGCCGAAGGCATTGTACAGCAAGCCTATGTAGTGTACGATAGACAAAAAATGGCGATTCTAGGTGAAATGTTGGCAAATGAGGATTTTTCAAGCGTCATTGTTTTTGCTTCTACCAAAGAAAAGGTGAAGGAACTGGAACGTGAAATGCAAAGGGCAGGATGGGCCGTAAAAGGTTTCCATTCCGATTTGGAACAAAGTGAAAGAGAAATAATTTTGCGCGAGTTCAAAAACCGCACTTTGCGTATCATAGTGGGCACCGACATACTTTCACGAGGCATAGACGTGGAAGGCATAAACTTGGTGGTGAATTACGACACGCCCAACGACCCCGAAGACTACATTCATCGCATAGGGCGTACCGCACGCGCCGATAACACGGGTTCGGCGGTTACTTTTGTCAATGAACGTGACCAAGCCAAGTTTTTCCAAATAGAAAGTTTGATTGGCAAAGACATCCCCAAATTGGAGATTCCAGTTGAATTTGGGGAAGGCCCACTGTATCAGCCCGAACTGAAAAGAGACCATGGACGAAGGAAAAACCAATCTGGGAAGTTTAAAAAACGAGGGTAAGTATTCGCAAAAATTAAGAAGGCTTTGCCATTCAAAGCCTTCTTAATAATTTATAAAACACTCTAAATCAAGCTTCTGCAAACTCCAGTTTCAATTGACTGTGCCTGTTTAAGATTTTTTCAACCCTTACCAATAATTCTTCGGGATTGAATGGTTTCAAAAGATATTCGTCTACCCCCATTTTATATAATTTCAATCTTTCTGCACTTTCACCAATTCCAGAAAGTACGATGATTGGAATCTTTTCAAGGTTTTGATCCGACTTCAACTTCCTCACAAACTCGTACCCATTCATGTCGGGCATATTCAAGTCGGTAATAATTAAATCGGGTATGAAATCCTGTTTGATGGCATTTAAGGCTTCTTTGGCATCTTGCTTGCACACCAATTGATAATTGGAACCAAAGAGACCAGAAACCAATGCTAGTATCGTTTTTGAATCGTCTACAAATAGAATCTTGTTTTTCATAATATTCGATTTTATTTCTGTTTTTGTGTTTGATGAATTGTGGCAGGTTTCTTCCTACCCTGCCCACAAACCAATTTCAGAAAAATACGGCTGTTAGAGAAAAACAGTGATTGTGTGTAAAATTCTACCTTGTAATAAAGTAGGCAAAATGCCCATATAGGGGTAAAAAAGGGCGACTAAAATGGAAAATGATCTTATAAAATTACATGAAAAATAGGGCTATCTAAATTTAATAATGCCCCTAATACCTATAAAAATACTTGTTTTACAGGCCAAATAAGTGAAAAGTGAAAAAAAATGGAGGAAATTGACTGGTGTAAGTTTATTTTACAAAACCACCCAAAAATTGACATCAGAGAAATGATTTCAAGTCGCTAAGCTTTATAGTTTCTTCATAAATGGCCTTTCCAATGATGATTCCATCCAAGCCCATTTCACACAATTTCTCTACGTCGGAAACAGTACTTACACCCCCGCTCGCTATAATTTTTAAATTGGGGTGTTTGTCAATCATTTCCTTGTAAAGATCGAACGAAGGCCCTTGTAGCATGCCGTCTTTTGCTACATCGGTGGTAATGGTGTATTGCAAGCCCACTTCTATGTATTCTTCGATAAGGTCGAAAAGCCACACCTCGCTTGTTTCTTGCCAACCGTGAATGGCTATTTTTTTGTCTTTAACGTCGGTACCCAATATGATTTTTTCACCACCATAGGTAGCAAACCATTTCTTGAAAATTTCTTTATGTTTCAGTGCGATACTACCGCCTGTCACTTGCTTGGCGCCACATTCCCACACTATTCTCAAATCTTCGTCCGACTGTACTCCCCCACCAAAATCGATGATTAGTTCAGTTTTAGAGGCTAAAGTTTCCAAAACCTTGTAATTCACTACCTTTTTTGCCTTAGCACCATCCAAATCGACCAAATGCAAATATTTAAGGCCATGATCTTGAAATTTCAAGGCCACATCCAAAGGGTTTTCGTGGTAGCTTTTCTTTTGTAAATAATCGCCTTGGGTAAGACGTACACATTTGCCTTCAATAAGATCTATGGCTGGAATAATTCTGGACACGATTGGAAAATGAGGTTAAAAAGGATTTAGGTCTGCAATTTGGCAACAATCGAAGTGAAAGCCAAAAAAGTAATTTTGAACAGATTGGAATGGGCAAAAAAAGTCCCAGAAATGTTTCTGGGACTATGGCAAGGGGCACCTATTTGTTGGGTTGCGGGGTGTAGCGTAAATACGATTTTACCTCCCTGAAACCTTTAGGGAATTTGGCAGGAATATCTTCCGTTTTGATGGCAGGAACTACCACAACATCTTCTCCGTCTTTCCAATTGGCAGGCGTGGCTACACTATGGTAGGCGGTAAGTTGCAACGAGTCGACAACCCGAATAAGTTCATCGAAATTTCTACCGGTAGAAGCTGGATAGGTAACAGTAAGTTTTATTTTCTTGTCGGGACCAATGATAAATACCGAACGAACCGTTTGTTTTTCATTGGCATTTGGGTGAATCATTTCGTA
>DMUD01000004.1:3155-3400 GCA_003476475.1 Cytophagales bacterium
TTTGGGTGAATCATTTCGTACAATTCGGCAATTTTACGGTCAGGGTCGGCAATAATAGGAAAATTTACTTGGCAGTTTTGCGTTTCGTTTATGTCTTTAACCCAGCCTTTGTGCGAGTCGAGCGGGTCAACGCTAATAGCAATCATTTTCACATTTCGAGCATCGAATTGCGCTTTGTATTTGGAAGCCATTCCCAGTTCTGTAGTACAAACGGGTGTGTAGTCGGCAGGATGGGAAAATAAAAT
>DMUD01000331.1 GCA_003476475.1 Cytophagales bacterium
ACCAGAAGGCATTGCGGGCGTAACACCCATGATTTTTTCGTTCTTTTCGGCTAACTCAACGATTGAATGGCCAAAAACATCTTGGTACTTAGGCGGCTCTGGTGATTTCGGAACAATCTTGACGATTTCACCCGTTTCTTTGTTAAATACACCAGGCGCGTGCCATTTTGTAGGATTTCCTTCCTCAGAAAATTTGTATCCGGCACCTTTTCTTGTGATGCAATGTAAAATTTTCGGGCCAGGGATATCTTTGAGATCTTCTAGGATTTTTGCTAACCCAATGACGTCATGTCCATCTACAGGCCCAAAATAGCGGAAGTTGAGCGCTTCAAAAAGATTAGACTGCTTCAGCAGCGTGCCTTTCAATGCATGAGACACTTTAGAAGCAATGGTTTGGGCATCTGGGCCAAATTTGGAAACTTTTCCTAATAATTTCCAGACTTCATCTTTAACCTTGTTGTAGGTATGCGATGTAGTAATGTCAGTTAAATATTCTTTGAGTGCCCCGACATTTGGGTCAATAGACATGCAGTTGTCGTTGAGAATGACGAGCAAATTGGCGTCTTTTTCGAAGCCAGCATGATTCATTCCTTCAAAAGCCAAACCTGCTGTCATGGCGCCATCGCCAATAACTGCAATGTGCTGACGCGTTGTTTCGCCTTTGTAATGATTAGCAACCGCCATACCGAGCGCAGCAGAAATTGAAGTAGAGGAGTGCCCAACACCAAAGGTGTCGTATTCAGATTCAGAGCGTTTTGGAAACCCCGAAATACCACCTTTATTGCGGTTGGTATGAAATTTTTCGCGGCGTCCTGTCAAAATTTTGTGTCCGTAAGCTTGGTGACCAACATCCCAAACAAGTTGATCGTGAGGCGTATTGAAAGCATAGTGTAAAGCCACTGTGAGCTCTACTACACCTAAGGATGCGCCAAAATGGGAGTTCCCGATTTCAGAAATTACATCGACGATGTATTGTCTTAACTCTTGGGAAATTTGAGGAAGTTGTTCTTGTCCGAACTTTTCACGTAAATCACTCGGGACGGTAATTTGAGCTAGTAGTGGACCGGGTGTGTACGGATGGTTTGACATAGTAACAAAGTTAAGCGTTTCGGTAGCTAAAGAAACATCTTAACGCAGAAAAAGTTCAGTTAGTGCCCTTTGCTTGCTTTCAAATTGTTTTTTTCAAGGGCAAAAACAAAGCCGACAAAGAGAAGTACGAGCAAGTTGTGTACAAAATGGTTCAGGATACTTTTTTCAAATTGAACCTGGCTCCCGATCCAAAAAAGCACAAGGCTTGAACCCAAGTAAAGGAAGAATTTTTTAAGGTTGTAAGGTATTGGGTAGTGTTTCTGGCCTAAAAAGTAAGAAAGCGTCATTTGTAGCCCGTAAACAATCAGCGTTGCCCATGCACTGGCCATGTATTGGTATTTCGGGATGTAATACACATTGATGGCAATGGTTACTAATGCTCCGGCTATGGTAATATAGGCGCCATATTGCGTTTTACCGCTGAGTTTATACCAGATACTTTGATTGTAGTAAATACCTAAGAAAACATTGGCAATCAATAAGATTGGCACCACTTTTAAGCCTTCCCAATATGCTTCCTTCTGAATAAAGTGCTTGAAAATATCCAAATTCAGACTCACCATTAGAAATACCGCGCAAACCATTGCCACAAAAAGATTCATGACCTTCACATAGATGGTGTTGCGGTCTTGGTTTTGCATTTGACGGAAGAAAAAAGGTTCAGCTGCGTAGCGGTAGGCCTGTAAAATAATGGTGACGAGCATGGCCAATTTGTAGCAAGCGCTGTAAATACCTACCTGTGATTCAGCATAAGTTAAAGATTCAGGTATAGAAGGGTCGTAGAGTAAATGCTTCAGTAAAATTCTGTCAAAGGTTTCATTGATGATGCCGGCAAAACCTGCAATGACGAGGGGAACGGCATAAATCCACATGCGTCTATACAGGGCCCAATCTTTAATAAAGCGCACTCTAAAAATATGATCGTAAAGTAGGATTGGCTTGGCTAAAGACGCAACAAGATTGGCTAATAGAATGAATAAGATGCCTTCTTCCGGGCGTTCTGCACTGAAGAAGAAAATCATGGCAATCAGGTTAAGCCCAATATTGAGCCCGATGCTTAGCATTTGGATGCTCGCAAAACGCAAGGCTTTTTCTTCAGCACGCAGTTTGGCAAGGGGCAAGGCAGTAATAGCGTCAATCATGACGATACTTCCCAACAATACGACATATTCGTTGTGGCCCTCAAAAAGCAAGGCATTAGCGATGTCATTATTGAAAAACAACAGCGTGGCGTAAAAAATGATATTGACCCCAACAACCGACCAAAAAGCGGTATTGTAGGCCTTTTCTTTGTCGCCTTCATTTTGTAAGAAGCGAAAAAAAGCAGTTTCCATGCCGAAGGTGAGCAGCACAATCAAAAAAGCTACCCATGCATATAATTCAGAAATGACACCGTAGTCGGCGGTTTTTGCGAAGTAGTATGTGTGCAGCGGAACTAGTAAATAGTTG
>DMUD01000160.1:0-3530 GCA_003476475.1 Cytophagales bacterium
TCAGTTATTCCAGTCTAACGCGATATCGGATACGGATAATGTGCCAGTAGGTAAAATTTTAATCGTTTCGGCGTAATCACTCGCCAATTTATCAGATTCAAATCTGCCCAAAACCACTTTATACAAACTCGATCTCTTCCCTTTCACTAAACATGCATCAATGCCAAGTCGTTGCCACAGCAAGCATTCCCTTTCACCCAACGAAGGGGTGAGGTACGCGCCGCCAACAACCACAAATTTGCCTTTTACCTCTACATTAACTTTTTTGAATTCCGCAATGCCATCCATTCCCAAAGAGTGTTTCAATTGATGAGAAATAACGTTTGAGTTTGATGATTTATCTTGCCCTTCAGTTTCATCTACAATGATAAACTTATCACTATTCGATTTAATAGGGGCGTTAATTTTGATTTTTTGACTGTCTTGCGGAAGCAAAGTCGCCATGTCATTGCCAGTGCTAACCGACCATATTTGAGCGATACTCAACAATACCCCAGCGCCAATGCTGATGATTGCAAACGATGCCGCTATTCTCCATAAAAGGGGTGTTTTTCTCTGCGATTCAGTAAATTCACTATGATGCGGGTCCACAGAAGATTCAACGAGATCAACTGTCGGTGCTTCAATACTTTCCAAAGGCGTGATCTCCACAGTTCTGGGTTGATTGCTTTCAGAGCGATACACCGGAATGTCCTTCCATTGCCAATCGATGATAGGCAAACCATACGTTTCCTTACTCAAATTCAACGTTGGGCTGGCAAGGAAAAATAAATCACCAATGGCATTTCTATGAAATTTTCCTAAGTCACCTACAGAAATGGCGTGAGTAGAAGTGCAGTTATTAGTAAGGGCATTAAATTCTGTCACCAATAGATTTGATGATTGTCTGAACTGTAAACCACTGATCTCCCGAAGTTCATTGGAAACAAATCCATCGTCCTCTTGGATGTTTGAATTAAAGAAAAGGGTATGAACACTAGGCTTGAGCTGACCAGAAAAAGGATTGGCCATGCCATAGTTTTTGCGAAGTATAAACGCCCCGAAACCTGGAATAACAGCACATTCGTGTTTGTATAAAACACGGGTGATGGCCATTATTACTGCGGGATTCATAATACAATATTACGGCTATTTTTTAAATCTTTCTCAAAACAACGACAGGGAAAGTCCGCCCATCAAGGTTAAACCAAAGTTTTTATAACCATACCACTGCTGATATTCATTATTCAAGAGGTTACTACCTTGAATCCAAATTCTACCTTTACCCGAAAGTCTATAGTCGATTCGTGCGTGAATATCCATATATCCGGGCATTTCCTTGGTTTGAGGCTTACCATCAACAACCAATTGATTTCTGCGTTTGCTAACACCGTCTAGGCCACACTGAATTTCAATTGATTTACCCAAATAATACTGACCTGCTATTCCATAGGTAAGGGAGGGTAGATGCCAAGCGTAATCATTCCTATCTACATTGTAGCTAATCACTTTTGCGTTGGCTGACAATTTCAATTGTTCGCCAATTTTATACTTGACCATGCTTCTAAAGTACACGCTGTTGACATCGGCATAGATAAATTGTAACGAACCCAAACTATCTATCATTGACTTTTTATTGCCCGAAACCATCATTGAATCGGCTCTTGAAACAACCAAGGCCATGTCTGAAGATGAATTGCCACCAAAATCCAAAGCGAACTCCGCGTTTTCAGTGATTTTTCCTTTGATGCCTAAGTATCCGTTGAATTGCTCGTAAGTATTTTTAATGGAAACAGAATCACCGGTAAATGGCATGTAAGAATTCATTCGTCGGAAACTATTCTTCTTTAAGCCACCATCAATTCCGCCATAGATTTTCAAATTTAAGCCCGTTAATGTCTTTTCGATTTCTAGGTATGGGTTGACAAAAACCTTGCTTAATGCATTTTGCGTATCAATGGTCTGTGTCCAATTTGTTAAGAGCACTCCAAATTTAACATCCAACTGGGTGGGCTGATGGTTGAATTTTATGTAAGGCAACGCATCGATGAACAACTGTTTGTTTTGACTTAATCCATTGACTTTGTTGGTGTCTGCTTTTTGTTGCATATCTAAATACGTGGTACTCAAATCAGCACCCCAAACAACATTTTTCACTCGATGAGAAAGGTTTAAGTAGCCACTAAAGTCCAATTCCCTTTGACTAAACGATCCGGTGTTGAATGCTTGGGCCGCAATGCCAGTATGAATTGAGGGTCTTTTTCCGCTCGCTATTAGGTCGTAATCCACACCCAAACCAAAATGATTGCTGATTTTGCCAGTACTTGTAATACTTGGCTTTTCATAGGCCGAATCCTTGGCGAAGAAATTGATTTTGTCAATGTTATAAAAGATCTTGGTTTCCAAGCCGGAATTTTGGAAGTACTTGGCTCCTTGCAATTGAAATTTATTGGTAGAAAACTCACGTATGGAGTTGGCTGGGTTGGCATTTAAATGCAAACCACTAAAGTTGTAACTGTAGTTTGGGTTTGCTTTACTACTTAAGTAAAGTTCTCCAAGGATATGTCCATAATTTCCACCGCCAATTCTTGCGTAATTTGATAAGTAAACTGAGTCGGAACTCTTGTCTTTCAGTTTTTCAGGTTGTACCGGACGAATAATTTTTCGTGTATTCCATGCGAATTCTGGTGTTTCGAACTTGACATTAATCTTGGGGTTTTCTGAGCGGGGAACGATAGGATCTAATACCAACTTTGAGGATGGGATTAGTTTAGGCTCGAATTTGGTGGTTACCTGACGCGACGAATTGTCGATCCCACGATTTCCTGGTTGGGCAATAATAGACGCACTTGCAAGCGTTGTAAGTCCAATTAGAATGACACTTTTCATGTAATTACAAAATTCAATGAATCATTCGGTAGGATACACACCGTTTTTGAGGGTGTCTAAAAAATATAACGGATTGGACAATGTTGTGCTTTTCATAAAAGTAATTAAGAAAATTTGCAGAAATAGTTGAAGTATTTGTTGGATTTACTTATCTTTGCAGCCCAATTCACGGATTATGTACGCCATTGTTGAAATAGCCGGAAGGCAATACAGGGTAGAAGAGAACAAGCATCTTGTTGTCAATCGTCTACAAGCAGAAGCAGGCTCAACTATTGAGTTTGATAGAGTATTAATGGTCGGTGGCGATAAAATCAAGGTGGGTGCCCCCACGGTTGATGGCGCTACTGTTACTGCCACAG
Source organism: Cytophagales bacterium (assembly GCA_003476475.1). Classification (GTDB taxonomy): domain Bacteria; phylum Bacteroidota; class Bacteroidia; order Cytophagales; family UBA9547; genus UBA9547. The sequence continues at coordinate 3,228 of DMUD01000160.1, forward strand.
TTAAAGAGCACGGAAAAGGTGACAAAGTATTGGTATTCAAGAAGAAAAGAAGAAAAGGATACCAAAAAATGAACGGATTTCGTCACTATTTGACATTGTTAAAAATCGAAAGCATTAAAGCCTAATATAGAAGAACGTCATGGCACACAAAAAAGGTGCGGGTAGCACGAAAAACGGAAGAGAATCACACAGTAAGCGCTTGGGTGTAAAAATCTATGGTGGTCAGGTTGTGAGAGCAGGTAATATTATTGTTCGTCAGCGTGGAACTAAGCACCATCCTGATGTAAACGTAGGTATTGGAAA
>DMUD01000160.1:3818-4013 GCA_003476475.1 Cytophagales bacterium
GTACTAAACACCACCCAGATGTGAACGTAGGGATCGGTAAAGATCATACTTTGTTCGCATTGTCTGATGGAATTGTAGTATTCCGTAAGAGCAGAGAAGGCAGAAGCTTCGTTTCTGTTCAAGGTCAAGCCTAAATTATTTAAAAAATAAATATCAAAAAAAGGGGAAGGTCACTTCCCCTTTTTTATTTTTGTA
>DMUD01000325.1 GCA_003476475.1 Cytophagales bacterium
AAAATAATTATCCTATAGGTTTAGCCTTGTTTTTCGACAAGGCTAAACCTGATAATTTTTAGCTTGAATATCGCTCGAAATTTTTTGGTAAAGCGCCTTCCACTCTTCATGATTTCCCAACAGCGAAAGGTGTTTTTGCATTGTCGCATTGTCGGATCTTAATGCTGGCCCTGTTTGTGCATTTTCAGGCCCTAAATCAAATGTTTTGCGAGCAGTTTCTTCAATTAAATGTTTTAAAAGTTGAAAAGGCAAGCCTTGGTCCTGCAAAATATCTTTGGATATTCGATAAAAGTGATTGGTAAAATTACAAGCAAACACCGCCGATAAGTGCAAGCAAAGTCTTTGTTCGGAACTCATAAAATAAGGCAAAGCCCTTAGTTTGATAGCAATCTTTTCCAACAACAGTTCAGCCTCGTCGGTACTGGCTTCCAAGCACACGGGTAGTCCTTCAAATGATACTTTACGACTGGCGGTAAATGTTTGTAAAGGATAAAACACACCATAGGCCGCCCCATCGCGCGCAATAGCTTCTAAAGGTGTAGCGCCAGAGCAATGTACCAACACACTACCTTTTGGCAAAACCAATTCGTCAGCTATATCGGCAATGGCTTCATCGCTCACACACAAGAAAAACAAACTAGCCTCACTATCCGAAAAATCAAGATCGCTGGTAACGCGCGCATCGTACAATTTTGATGTGATGGCTTTTGCTTTTTGTAAATTACGACCATACAGCTCGGCAATTCGCAAACCGCAATTTTCGAAATTACGAGAAAGATGCTGAGCTAAATTGCCAGTACCGATAATAGAAATAAGAGGGAAGGCCATTTCAGGAAAAATTTGCCCTCTCTTCTATCCTACCTTCCTTACATTCGAGCACCCGTGCTGGGAATTGCTTTAAAAAAGCAAGGTTGTGGGTGGCCATTAGAATGGCTGTGCCACTTTTGTTAATTTCAAGAAAAAGCTTGATGATACCCTCTGCCACTTCGGGATCTAAATTCCCTGTAGGCTCGTCGGCTATCAAAATTGTGGGTTCGTTCAACAAAGCACGTGCGATAACCACCCGTTGTTGCTCTCCACCAGAAAGTTGCAGAGGATATTTGTCTAAACAAGAACTGAGCCCTACGCGTAACAATACATCCGTTACGCGTGCCTTCATTTTTCCTTTTTGGGTCCAACCAGTAGCCCTCAACACAAAGTATAAGTTTTCGGCCACAGTACGGTCAGAAAGCAATTGGAAATCTTGAAAAACTATTCCAATTTTTCTTCTAAGCAGCGGCACTTGCGAAGATTTCAACTTTAACAAATCGAAACCAGCCACATATGCCTTGCCGCTATTTACTTTGATATCGGCATAAATACTTTTCATCAGGGTAGATTTGCCACTACCCGTGCGCCCAACCAAGTACACAAACTCCCCTTTGGAAAGCATGAAGCTTACGTCTTTTAATACAGGCTTCGTACCGTAAAAAGCGTTTACGTCTTTGTACTGAAGTATTGGTTCGCTTGAAAATTCCATCTTCTAAATAGTTTTAAAGACGAGCGGTTGCAACTTGCCAAATTCAAGACTGTCAATTATTTCACGCAACGCACTTTCCTTTCCCTCCAGCCCGTATTTGTCTAAATTTTTCAACGGACGATCGGCACGAAAATAGGCTATCAAGACAAAATCATTGTCTCGGAGTTGAATGTAATCCGGAATTTTTGCTTTGCCTTTTACCTTGATGATATACATCTAAAACTAACTATTGACTTTTCTGTGGTCAGCCAAAAATTTCTCCAACCCAATGTCGGTAAGCGGGTGCTTCAACAAACCAGTTATCACATTCAATGGGCAAGTAGCTACATCGGCCCCAATTTCTGCCGATTTGATAAGGTGTATCGTATGACGAATAGAGGCTGCCAAAATTTGGGTAGGATAGCCATAGTTATCATATATGATACGAATTTGTTCTATAAGTTTCAATCCATCATATGTCACATCGTCCAAACGACCAATAAATGGCGACATATAAGTAGCCCCAGCCTTTGCTGCCAAAAGTGCCTGCCCTGCAGAAAAAACCAAGGTACAATTGGTGCGAATTTCGCGTTCTGAAAAATATTTGATAGCCCTTACCCCATCTTTTATCATCGGAACCTTCACCACAATTTTTTCGTCAATTTCGGCTAGTTCCTCGCCCTCACGAATAATGTCTTGATATTCGGTCGCAATAACTTCGGCACTCACATTATCGTCGACAATGTTGCAAATTGATTTATAATGACTAAAAACCTTGTCTTTTCCCGATATCCCTTCTTTGGCCATCAAAGAAGGGTTGGTAGTGACCCCATCCAACACCCCAAGTTCTTGGGCTTCAAGTATCTCGTTCAGATTGGCTGTATCAATAAAGAATTTCATACAAATTATAGGGTATCAATAAACGTATAGGGTAGTAACAAAAAGAATCAATTTGAATAAATTGTTGTTCCTCATGGTGACAAGAAACAATAAAAATGGCAAATCGAACATCGCACCGCTACAACCACCTACCCTTGCTCGCTTCCGCACCTGGGGGATTCAGCAGGAGCTGGTCGTGCCGATTTGCCGTTACAAAGATAGGCAAATGAAATTTGGCTTCAAAATAAAGCCGAACTCGAAATTCGCTACCCAAAAGGTTGGATTAATAGTGCATTTTGTAAAAATTGCGCACAAATAAGTAAAAATTGGAAATTTTAATTTTCGTAACTGAAACAAATAGCCGTTTATCATATTCTTTTCATCTGATATTCAGTCAAATACTTAAGGTACCCCACCAAATTACCACGGACAAGGAATACTACTTTTCGTACAAAGGCCCGAAATTTGTGTACAAAAAAAATCCTCTAGATAAAGGTTTATTTTTCTACTCGGCAGACCTTCTTTTTGAAAAAGGGATAAAAAACCAACACATTAAAGTGCAAAATTGGAATAATTTGCGCATTTTGTTTGTAAACGAAAATTACGGCGCTTTGCCTTTCGACCCCTTTGCTGCTTCTTTCTATTTGGTAAGCCGATACGAAGAGTATGATTCTCCATGGCACGATGCCCACCAAAGATTTGAACACAACCGAAGCATCGCCAAACGCAATCATTTCTTGCAAATACCAGTAGTAAATCACTATGCTGAATTGGTGAAAAAAAAATTGTTGGAACATTTTCCCAACATA
>DMUD01000086.1 GCA_003476475.1 Cytophagales bacterium
CCCAACATTTAAAAAAAGATGGCTATCTATTACTAAGTGGTTTTTTTGAGTACGATTTAGACGAAATCTTTGAAAGAACCGAACCAAATGGTTTAGAATACCTTGGAAGAAAAAACAAAAACAATTGGATTTCTCCTGTTTTTAGAAAAAAGTAACCTCATGAAACATCTCAGATTTTTTCTTTTTGCTGGCTTTATTGCAAGCATGCAATTAGCATTTGCACAACAAGTTGCTCGATTTTCGGAAGATAGAACAAAGTTTATGTCCGACTTGAAAAAAGTGATGGAAACTTCGCAAAATCCTGACGCTGTAAAAATTGGGCAAACTTTTGAAGGAATGTGGAATGCGAGTAGTTTGACGGAAAAGCAGCGAATACAGCTATATAACCTGGTGGTGGCGATGCAAAAAAAAAGATACCGTGTAAACCCAAATTACATGAGTTATTTTTCACTTTTCAGCAATGCAGTACAGGGAAAAGGAATGAGTGGCATGAAATTGGATTCACTCATTTATGTCACTTCTCAAGTGTTGGAGAACAGTTCGGCTGCACAATACCAAAAATACCTCGACTTTTTGAACCTATTTTTCGAAAAAGGCCGTTTCTACTCAAGTAATTTCAATCGCCTGTATGTACAAACTCCCAATTTCAGCATTTGGTACATAGATCCTAAAAGTGTAACCAACTCTGAATCGGTTGCGGAACCAGAGGTGAGCATTGTGGAAAAAGTACAAGATGAAAACGCAGATTGGAGCACTAGCTTTTCGGAAGAACCTAAGACGACCGCTACCAAAAGTTTGGAACAAATAATTGACGAAGAAACACCTCCAACCGTAGAACTACCTTCACTTTCAGGGCCTATTGTAAAGGTGAGCAATGCCACTTTCACAATTGCTTGCAAATTCGATTCTGTGTCATTTGGCAACGTAACAGGGAGCGTGATGCCTTTTAACAACTTGTTTTTGGGAGAAAAAGCCACTTTTGGCTGGTCGTATGCGGGTTTGAATGACAAGGATGTGTATGCCGAATTAGAAAAATTCAGCATGAATGTGTCTAAATTAGAACTTTACGCCGAAAATGCTAATTTGATTTATAAGGGTAAATTGGAAAAACCCGTTCGAGGGTCTTTTGCCTTCAAGGCCCTAAATAAAATAGATAAATCTAAGACTGCCTACCCATCTTTTGCCTCTTATTCCAACAAAATAAATCTAGGAACAATTGGCGATGGGCTTAGCCTTTCGGGTGGCTTTAGCCTTTATGGAAGAACTATCAATTCTTTGTCGGCTGGAATGGGTATATCCACACTATACTTTAGCGAGGAAAATGTCATAAAGTTCAAGGCTGTGTCGAAAGGATTCGAAATCACCGATTCTTCCGTTAACTCTCGTCAGGCCGCTATATACATCCCTTTCGGGAAGGATTCCATTATCCATTTTGGGGCAAAACTTAATTTTCACAAGCGTAAAAAGATTCTGAAACTCTCCCAAGTAGCAGGCAATCTGAAAAATGCTAGCTATTACAACACGTATCACAAACTGGAAATACAAGCCGAAGCCGCCACGTACGATATTACAAAAGCGAGAATTGAATTCTATGTGGTCAATGCTCGAAATCAAATACCAGTAAAAGTTATTTCTTACGAAAACTTCGATGAAAATAAATACGATTTAATGAAGGGGCTCTTTCCCTTTCACCCTCTTAAAGTGGCCATCGGTTATGCAAAAACCATCAAAAAAAATAGTTTTTTTTCGGACGACTTGGCCAGCGCCGAAAAATTAAATCCCCCAACTGTACGAGCCGCCATGGCCTCGCTCGCACAAGATGGTTTTGCAGATTACAACCCAACAACTGCCAATGTAAAATTGACAAAAAAAGCTTGGCATTATTATTTGGCTAAAGCTAGCAAAAAAGACTACGACGACATCCAAATTCAATGCCTTAGCCCCATGAAACCAAATGTGATACTAGACATGACGACTAAAAAAATGCATTGCAACGGAGCCAAACCTTCTTATTTGTGTCGTGCTTTCAATGTGTATTTCGAAGTGGATAGCACAGGAGAAATCAGTTTCGAAAAAAACAGAAAAATGACTTTTAGCGGGTTGTTGAGTGCAGGACACTTTCAGTTTGTCGGTCGAAACTTCACATTCGATTATGACTCTTTTATGGTCAGAATGGAAAAAGTGGACTTTGTAAACATCAATATTGTAAAGGAAGCTGAAAATGCATTGAATATCAAAGAAAGTCAAAAAAGTGCTCGTCTCGGTATTGAACTAGAAAAATCGGAAGGGTATGTGTACTTAAGCAAGCCAAACAACAAAAGCGGTAAACGTCTTATGCCTGAATATCCTATTTTCAAAGCCGACAAAGGTGGTATTGTATATTTCGACAAAAAAGAAATATTGAACGGAGCTTATGACCGTAAAATTTCATTCAATATTCCACCTTTCACCGTCGACAGTTTAAATAGCCAAGATGGAAATTCGATAGCATTCGATGGCACCTTTGTATCCAACCATATTTTCCCCGATTTCAAAGAAAAACTACGTTTACAACGGGATCTTTCATTTGGCTTCGAACACCAAATTCCTAAAGAAGGATATCCAGTATATGGAAATAACGGGCGCTATTACGAACAAATTACACTGAACAACTTAGGCATAAGAGGTTCTGGAAAATTGGAGACCATGAATTCAAACATCGTCTCAGAAGACCTTATTTTTTATCCCGATTCGCTTATATCATTGGGTAGTGCCGCCAAAGTAAAAAAGATAGCTACTGCCGAAGTTCACCATCCCGACATAGACATAGAAGAACATGAAATGAAATGGTACCCTAAAAAGGATACCCTCATTTTCAAAACCTTCAACAAACCCTTTAGCATGTATGCCAATACCGTTGAATTTTGGGGCAAAGTAGGCTTGACATCCAAAGCTGCATTTGCAGATGGAAAACTCGTTACACGCGGTTCGGAAATTACTTCCAATGAATACCTGTTGAAAGATGAAAGTTTTACAGGACATGATTCAAAGTTCGTCATCACTTCTGCCGATTCGGCCAAACCAAACATGGTAGCCAGCCACTCCAAAATCGAGTTTGACCTAAAAACCAACAAGGCGGTTGTTTCGCCCGAAGTGGAAGGTTTTGTGAGTGACACTTTTCCATACATCCAATATTCCACTTCTATCAATAGGTGCGAATGGGACTTGGAAAAGCAAACACTTACGATGGGTAACAAGAAAGATTTGAAAAATGTAAAAGGCGTTTTTTATAGCCTCAATCCCATTGCCGACTCACTTTCTTTCAGTGCAGCATATGCCTTTTACGACATCAAAAAACAATTTATGCATTTGAAAGGTGTGCCATTTGTACGAGTCGCCGACAGCGAAATTTTGCCTGACAGCGGTCTTCTTACTATTGACGAAACTGGCAAAATTGAAACGCTAGAAAATGCCAGCGTGCGCATGGACAGCGTCAACAAATATCACTTTCTAACAAAAGGAACCATCGACATACTTTCAAGACAGGAATTTAAAGGAGACGCTCACTACAAATTCCCCTCACCAGACAAGGAAGACCATGATCTTAAAGTAGTTGAATTCCAATTTCAAGATGTACAAGAAACAAAAAACACAAGAAAAAGACGAAAAAACCAAGGTGCCACACGACATATGACCATTGCCAAAATGGAAGTACCTGAAGAAGAAAAACTTTATATTTCTCAAGGTATTTTGTACAAAGGCGCAATGGAATTACATTCCAACAAAAAGAACCCCGTTGTGAATGGTTTTGTAAAACTGGATTTGAAGCGGAACGACAATATGGTTAGTTGGATAGCATATCAACGCCAAGAAGACTCAAGTTCAGTAGTATTAAATATCTCAAATGCCAAAACAGATCAAGGCACATCCATCACCACAGGAATTCACTTATCCGTCGACGGTTCCAAACTGTACTCCACATTTATTAGCCAAAAAGAAAACGAAGCTGACAAAGACATTTTCAATGTAAGCGGAAACCTAAAATTTGACCCTTCCACAAGTCAATACACCGTAGCAGACCCTTTGAAACTTCAAAACAATTTCACAGAAGGCAACTTGGTATCACTGAACGACATTACTTCTTCAGTATATTATGAAGGTAAGGCCAACATCATTGAATCCGTCCCCGAATTTCCAATATTGACCAGTGCCGTAGGCAAAGGAAGCTTGGATAGTGCCAACTTTATATTCAATACTTTTTTAAGCATCCCATTAAACAAGGTAAACATAGATGCAATTAACTCCATGTCTGCCAATATTATAGAACATGCCACTCAAAACAATCTACCACCTGCCAACGATTTTACCGACTTACTTCGTATAAAACTTTTAAACGTCATTGGTCAAAAAGCATTCGACAATTTCGATAAACAACTAGCCAACGGCAGCTCAAAATCATTTACCAACATTAGCAAACTCGTTGGTTATATGGTTCTGAGTGAAGTAAACTTAATATGGTCTGCTGAACATGCTGCCTTCCGTAGCAAAGGTCCAATTGGCATTTCGCACATATTGAAAAAGGACGTAAATGCGATGATAGAAGGCTTTGTAGAAATTAAACGTAACGCCAATGGCGATGCATTTCGAATATTGCTAACCCCAAATGCCGACAAATGGTACTACATAAGCTACGACAACTATCGTTTGGCACTTTGTTCGAACGATGATGAATTTACCAAATTAATGTTAGCCAAATCGAAAGGAGAAGCTAAAAGTAGATTTTCCTGTGTTGCAGCAGACCCTAATGAAAAATCAACATTTAACAAAGAATTCAATCTCCACTATTTAGGTAAAGAAATTTTAGATGAATCTGTACCAACTCAGGATATGGCTCCTGTCGAATCTACACCTTCTGAAGAAATACTTAATTCACCCGAAGAAATACCAGTGCCCACCCCAGCATTAGAACAATCTACGCCAGTAGAAGCTGTTCCGGCAGAAGAAACGCCTAAAAATCAAGAAAATAGAAAAATGAATAGAAATAAAAAAAATGAGCAAGAAAAAACTGGATTTTAATCTCCAATTCTGTACTATCAGGTGAAATGTGTAATTTTTATAATCCATTTACCAAAATTTCAAATTCAGACCTAGTTCTATTGTATATCTTGTAATGTTCCACTTCTAACCAATTAGAAACACTTGTAATATTTGTCATTCCAAAAATCCAAATTCCCTTTAAAAAAAACCTCCGCACATCAAGCAAGAGGCAAAGAATTTCTAGCCCAATGTTTCCAAAACGAAATGAACAAGTTTGAAAACAAAAAATTTGGAACCAGAAGAAGAATTCTCAAAACCCAATGTATATTTTAATATAGTCCATTTCACTAAAACCAATTCCGACTGTGAAAAGGTCTAAAAGGAATTGGAAGCATTGTATAATAAAATGTAAAACAGTGGCGGGTTGAAAGTATTAGGTATAAAGTTCAGATGTATAAAGTTCTTAGTTGGTAGTTTTTAGATTTAGGTATGATTACACATATCTTCTATTGACATACTTTGTAAAAAGTGTGAAATCAATGCGTTTTCGACACTCCACCCACAAATAC
>DMUD01000005.1 GCA_003476475.1 Cytophagales bacterium
GGAATAGATACTTCATATAAAGTTTTGAGAGTGAGCCCAAACAATATCAAGCCATTTTATAATGCCGATGTAGTGGAAGGTTGCCAGCCTCTGACTGTACATTTTACCAATTACTCTTCGGGTGCTACGCATAGTACTTGGGATTTTGGCGATGGAACCGTGGGGTACGATTTTGACGCTACCCATACCTACACCAAAGCGGGCGATTACTATGTGAAAATGTATGCTGACAACGGTTGTGCATATGATTCTACGAAATCATTGACAAAAATAACTGTGTACCCATTGCCGGATGTCAAGATATCCGATCCTGACACAATTGACTGTATTGGGAAATTCATTTCTTTCAAGCCAATACCAACGAACCTTAAAAGCTATTTATGGGATTTTGGCGACAACTCACCCCCAACTGCTACATTGCAACCTGCACATTCATTTAATGAAGGTCGTTTTAGAGTTCGTGTAATGGGGGAATCATCAAAAGGCTGTATCAACTACGATTCTGTATATGTCAGAATTTTTTCACCACCTGTCACACAGTTTTCTGTCGATACCGCTGTTGGTTGTCAACCTTTCAACGTGAAATTCACTAACACTACAACCAATGCTACAAATTATTTTTGGACTTTTGGAGATGGAGGTTCTGTTATTGGAGATAGTTTGAACCTACAATACTTGTATTTGAAAGAAGGAGCTTACAAAGCCAAATTGTTCAGCTCAAATTTAGGTTGCAGGGATTCGGTCGAAAAAACAATAACAGTGCTTCCCAAACCTACTAGTACTTTCATTACCAACCCTGCCTCATCATGCAGTTTTCCCGTGATTGTACAAACCAAAAACCAATCAAAAAATGCATTGTTTTACGAGTGGTTTTTTGATGGGATAAATCAGTCTACTACTTTTAATTCTCCAGTTGTGAAATATTTATCACAGGGTAGTTATCCGATAACATTAATTGCCATTTCAGAAAAAGGTTGCAGAGATACTTCTAGTAATACATTTAATGTGATTCCTCCAAAAGCAGATTTTGAGGCAAAATCACCTATTGTGTGTCAAAACAGCTTTTTTTCTTTGTTGAACAAGTCCACCAATGCTGATACTTATTATTGGGATTTTGGAGACAATAAGGGGGAGAAAATCACAGAACTCCCTGTTTACAGATACAAAAATACCGGATTTTATACAATTAAATTGAAAGTAACCAAGGATGGTACTTGTGTGGATTCAATCACTAAAAATAATTATATTGAAGTATCAAAATTGCCATTGGCTGCTTTTGACTACGATATAGATTACGATGTTCCAGAAGTAGCACAAGTGATTTTTTTAAATAAATCCATGCTTGGAACTAAGTTTTATTGGGAATTTGATGATGTAGATACTACTTCGCAAGTTAACCCGGTTTATCCGTACAATAAATTAAATGCCTTTCATGTGCAGTTGGTCGCCCAAAACGATGTAGGATGCACAGATACTGTTACTAAAAAAATTGTATTTGATTTAATTAAAACATTGTATGTGCCCACTGCATTAACCCCTGGTATGGGAAGCCGTTTGACTGGTGTTTTCTTGCCCAAGGGCAAAGGTTTAAAAAATTATACCCTACAAATATTTGATCAATTTGGCAGTGTGATATGGGAAAGTAGTAAACTGAGGAATGGAATTCCGGCCGAAGCCTGGGATGGAACAGATTTAAATGGGAATCCATTACCACCCGATGTGTATGTTTGGAAAGTAAATGCCGAGTTTGAAGATGGTACGTTTTGGAAAGGCCAAAAACTAGGGGATTCCAATACAACCAAGCCTATTGGGACAGTAACTTTAATTAGATAAATTTCACTAGTTTGTGTAAAGTGCTTTCAGTCAATAATTTTTAACTTGCCTATTTTGGTATAAAATTGTTTTGGTCCATGAGAAACACTTTGATATATAGTGTATTTTTTATTTCCCTACGCCTGTATTCCCAAGATATAGGGTTTTCCCAATTCTACAATAACAGACAATACCTAAACCCTGCCTATGCAGGTGCCGAAGCTGGATTTCGATTCAATTCGGCATATAGAAGCCAATGGAGCAATTTGCCTACTGGATTTACTAACAATGTGGTGGGGGGCGATTGCAGAATTGAAAAAAAACAAGCTGGGGTGGGGGGATTTATAATGCACGACCGTGCTGGGGTGAATGTGTTGAATGCCACTTCGGTGTACATGAATCTTCAAAAAAATATCAAGTTGCTAGTGGACTTTGAGAAAAGTCTAGATTTGCACATGGGTATTCAGACTGGTTTTGTAACGAAGAGATTAAATTGGAATGATTTGGTTTTTTCTGACCAGTTAGATATTGTAAAGGGAGTAGTTTACGCTTCAGCAGCAACACCACCCGAAACCAGGGTTAAAAATTATGCTGATTTTGGGGTAGGTGGTCTTCTAAGATTTAGGGGGCCCGATGTGCATCATGATTTTGGAATGGCCGTAAGTCACTTGTCTAGACCCAATCAGTCGTTTTACGGTGTTGACAATCGATTGCCTATGAAGATTAGCTTGCAATACATTGGCATGGTTCCTATTAGGTATTTTTTTGGAAGAGAGGAAAATGATTTTACGGTTGCACCTGTGGCTCTTTTTGAAAAACAAGGTTTTTTTGAACAAATAAACATGGGGGCTATTTTTCAAAAAGATTATTTATACGGAGGCATTTCGTATCGATTCAAAAGGTTTAATATTATAGGAGAAAAGGCCAACTCTGCAATTTTAACCGTTGGTGCTAGAAAAATTTACGATGAAAATTACATTCTGAGGTTCTATTACAGTTACGATGTTACCTTGTCGGGAGTTCGTTCTGGGGCAACAGGTGCACATGAATTGTGCCTTTCTTTTGAATTCGACCCTTATAAAAACGGCGAACGTGCCATCGAGAAACGACTAAAAAACCACCGCTAAATTGCAAAATTATAGTGCTAGAATATTGCAAAGCACAGCTTTATTTGTTCTTAAAATATAGCCTTCTCCATAAGTATGAGTGAAAAAACATGGAGAGTTGTGGGTTTAATGTCGGGTACTTCGCTCGATGGTTTGGACATTGCCTTGTGTGAGTTTCTAACATCAGACAGTATTGTAAAAAGCTACAAAATCATTGATTCTGAAACTTTCCAGTACACCTTCAAAGAGAAAAAACTACTTTCTTTGATGAATGCTACTGCCGAAGAGTTGGCTTTTGCCGATTTTCGTTTTGGAAATTTTTGCGGGGAACAAGTAAAACGTTTTTTGGAAAAAGGATTGAAGTGCGATTTTGTTTCCTCTCATGGCCATACCGTTTTTCACCAGCCTGAACGTGGTTTTACTTGCCAAATTGGGAATGGCGCGGCTATATCGGCTATTTCGGGGCTGCCAGTGGTGGCCGATTTTCGTTCGATGGATATAGTGCTTGGAGGGCAAGGGGCACCCTTGGTTCCTATTGGCGATTTACTTTTGTTTGAAGAATATGATTATTGTTTAAATCTGGGCGGCATTGCCAATATTTCCATAAAGCAGAAGAATGACATTGTTGCTTACGATGTTTGTCCTGTAAATATGGTTCTAAACGAACTTGCCAAAGAAAAGGGGCTAGAATACGACCACAATGGAGCAATGGCCAAAAGCGGAACCTTGGACCACGATTTGTTGGGCAAACTTGCCAGTTTGGATTTCTACCAAAAACAGGCACCAAAGTCCTTGGGAAAAGAATACATCGACCAATACGTTTTTCCATTGATAAAGGAAAGCAATACTGCATTGGAAGACAAATTGTGCACCATGTGCCACCACATAGCCTTCAAAATTGCAAAAGAAGTGTTGGGGGAAAATAATACAGCAAGAAAAATTCTTGTAACGGGTGGTGGCGCATTCAACACATTCCTCATAGAACTGCTTCAGCAAAAGCTTAAAGGCAAGTGCGAAGTGGTCGTTCCCGACAGCCATTTGGTCAATTTCAAAGAAGCATTGATTTTCGCTTTTTTGGGTTTAAGACGTGTTTTGAATCTTAATAATTCGTTGAAGTCGGTGACAGGAGCCATGCACGATAGCATTGGAGGAGCCTTGTATGGCGATTTTTCAAAACTAAATCACTGAATTTTTGTGTTTACCTTATTTTAC
>DMUD01000284.1 GCA_003476475.1 Cytophagales bacterium
CAATTCTCGGTCAAAACCTTCGTTTTCTAGCACAAAAGCAAGCGCTGTTTCGCGCGGCATGCCACATACTGCCGATGTGGGGTGCAAAAGATGCAACATAGTGCCCAATAAATTGGGGAAATGTACCTCTTGCAGGTTTACCAAAAATTCGGTCTTGAGGTGAAAAAGATTTCCTATACGCACTGTTTTGGGGCCTATGTCTTCAAACTCGCGCAAGCGTATGTGTTTTAAACAGTCTATGATGTAACGACTTACGTATGCCTGTTCTTCAATTTCTTTTTGGTTCCAAATGGCCTCTTTTTCGGTCAGAAGTGCTGCTTTTTGGGTGCCTGCCAGTGCAATGGTTTTAAAAATTTGTTGGGCATTTTTCGACACTAAAATTTCGGGTGAAGCCCCTACCCATGTGCCATGTTCTGGCAGGTACACTACTGAATTGAAAGTGTTGGTGGTTTTTTGGCAGAGATGCTGAAAAAAAACACCAAGCGAAAATGCACCATCGTACGTTGCTATTTTTCTTCTTGCCAATACCACTTTTTTGAAAGTGCCTTGGTCAATTTCGTGCATCGCTTTCCGCACCATTTTTTCGTAAGACTGCTTTTCTTTTTCGTATTGCCAATCGAATGACAATATGGTTTTGTTGTTCGGCAAGGAATTGATACATGAAAACCCTTTTAACTGTTCTTGTAAATTTTTTAAGGCTTCCTCTGCATCTTCTGAGTTTTCGAACGATATATAGACATCGGCAGGCAAAAAATATTTTTCACCTTTTATCCCTTTTTCAAATGCGCCTACCAAAAAACCTTTGGGCAGATGCTCTATTTCAGCATCCAATAGTACATGTGGTTGGTATGAAACCAAAAAGTGGAATTTGTGGGTGGCAGGCAATCGCCAAATAGCCAACGCAAAGCCCTCTTTTTGGCAATAATGCCATAAGGAATCGGCAAGGGATACCAAATTGGTTTGGTTTAAACTGGGCAAGGCAGAAAGTGAAGCCAAAGACACAGATAGGCTATTTTGGAATAATGGCAACAGTTAAACGACTCACGCACAATAATTTACCTTCTTCAGAACTTATTTTTATGTCCCATACGTGTATTTTTTTTCCCTCATGTAGCAATTGGGCTTTGCCATGTACATACCCATCGCGGGCACTGCGCAAATGGTTGGCATTTATTTCGATTCCAACGGCATTGAAATGTTGCAAGTCTATGCTACAAGCCGAACCCAAACTTCCCAAAGTTTCGGCCAACACGCAAGAAGCCCCACCGTGTAGCAAGCCAAAAGGTTGCTTGGTGCGCTGATCTACCGGCATTTTACCGCACAAGTAGTCCTTTCCTATTTCTGTAATTTCAATTCCCAAATGTTCGCCTATGGTGTTTCGGCCAAACTCGTTTAGACTTTGTATAGTATGTTCGGAAAGTGCCATATTTGGAATTGGATTTTACGTGAAACGAATAGGTTGCGGAAAAGCTGAGTTGTGCGGAAAAGCAAAGCAAAAATCACCAATTCGAAACTCGCCACTATCTTATAAATTTGTACAAATAAAATCAAAAAAATGGCTTCGAAGCGCATTTATCTTATCAGACACGGACAAACAGACTATAACCAAAGGGGAATTGTGCAGGGAAGCAGCGTGGATACTTCGTTGAATGAGACAGGCAAGTTGCAAGCCTCCCTTTTCTACGAACACCATAAAAATATCCCTTTCGACAAAATTTACACTTCTAAACTTAGGCGCACCCACCAGTCGGTGCAAGGCTTTATACAAGATGCCATACCGTGGGAACAACACGAAGGACTAAACGAAATAAGCTGGGGCGAATATGATGGGAAACTCACCACTCCAGCCGACAAAGCAATATATACAGGCATCATGCATCGATGGTCAATGGGCGAAACGCATTTGGCCATAGGGGGCGGCGAAAGTCCTGAAGAAGTAATGGCCCGACAAATACCGGTGTGGGAACTGATACTCTCAAGAACAAATGAAATAAATATATTGGTTTGTATTCACGGCAGGGCCATTCGCATACTGCTGTGCCATGTAATGAATGTACCCCTCAAAAACATGGATTCCTTTTTGCACGACAATTTGTGTCTTTACTTGTTGGAATACGATGGTAATAAAATTTCTATTGCCAAATCGAATAGCGTAGCACATTTAGAAAAAATGCAGCGAGTTTAGTTTGATTCGCTCAGCTTGTATCCTTTCGGAATTTCAAATAGGTTTTCGGATAGTTTTTTCTGTTCCATTTTTTCGGCCAAAAGTGTGAGATCAAATTCTTTGCTTTTGAATTCTATTTTCAAAGGAAAGCCTTCAAGACCGGCCACATCAAACAAAGTCATGTTTTCTAAAAAGTGCGTCAGAACGCCAGAAGAAGCGTTGGGAATGGAGGTGGTGCACCAAAGTGATGTTTCGCTTCCATTGCTTGTGTCTTTGACCACATAACGGGTACAATGATGTCCTAACAATATTGAAATTTCTTGGGTTTTAACCGCTTGAAATACAGTTTTTTGGGCAGTACTTTTTAAGTTACTTTCTGAAAGTTGGATGACGGTTTTGTTGTGGTGGAAAATAGAATACCACATTTTTCTTTTGGACTGGTACAGCATGTCGCCCAGGAGGCCTTCTGTCATGCCTCCTTCAAACTTTAAAAGTGAATTTTTGTCTTTTAATAGAAACTCTAGTTTTTGGGGCAACATCGTCTTGTACAACTCTAAGTCTATTCGCCCTTCTTCTACCACTTCATACCCAATAGTGTATGAAATGACTCCTTCCATGGGTTGTGCAAGTGCTGTTTTTGCAGAAAAAAACATGAAAATAAATCCAAACAACATTACGTTTTTTGACCTCATATCTGGATGGCTTACAGCCGTTTTTTATTTCAAATATATCAAGAAAGCAACTGATTTACACGAACATGTAACTTTTTGATGCTCTCGGGTGCCAAGACTTGAAAGGTTACAATACCTGCAAATGAAGTATCTAAGATAGATTTGAGTAATTTGCCTTTTCCAAAGATTTTTTTGGATTTAACTCAAACAATAGAATCTTGAAAGCGTTTTTTGCCAAGTCACTAACAAACGATAGAAACCATTTCATCATTAAACTTTAAAAAAACGTGAAAAAAACATCTACACTTCTTTTTTTAGGTTTCTTGTTTGCACTTGTTTCTAAAGCACAGCAAGTCCCCAATCCCTCATTAGTAGGTTATTGGCAAAACTGGAACGACGCTGCTTGTCCTTACATCAATCTGGATGCATCCTATGGCAGCTACAATGTCATTGAGGTTTCCTTTGCAGTACCTACCTCTGCCACCAATTTGACTATGAAATTTACTCCCACTTTTGAAACCCAATCTGCTTTCATTACGCGTATCAAGAATTTACAATCTCAGGGTAAAAAAGTCCTCATTAGCTTGGGGGGTGCCAATGATCCAGTCACTATCGATACTAAAGTCAAGATGAATGCCTTTGTTTCGTCTATGAACACCATGATAAGCAATTATGGTTTCGACGGCCTCGACATCGATTTTGAAACCACTTCGCTAGTGCTCACGGGTGGCTCAATAGCTAGTCCGAAAGACAGCAGCATCATATATTGCATTGCGGGGGTACGAAAAATTATGGAGAACTACCGCAAAACGAATGGCAACAAAAAACTATTGTGGACTATGGCACCCGAAACCGCCTATGTGCAAGGAGGTATGTCGAACTGGGGATTGGTAAATGGGATTTCGTGGGGTGCGTATTTACCTGTCATTGAGGCGCTTCGCGATTCTATCGACATACTACAGGTGCAGCTGTACAACAGCGGCAGCATGTTTGGTATTGATGGAAAAGTTTACAGTACAGGTACAGCCGATTTTATTACTTCCATGACCGAGGCGGTCATTCAA
>DMUD01000318.1:0-160 GCA_003476475.1 Cytophagales bacterium
CATGGTTTCGGCCAACACTTTTTGCATATCCTTGATATGGGGATTTATTCTAGGTGCTTCAATGGCCAAGGTAGCATCGACGTTTCCTATTGCATAGCCATGCTCGAGCAATATTTTGCACACTTCCTTCAATAACACCTTACTGTCGGCGCCTTTCCAA
>DMUD01000318.1:475-4999 GCA_003476475.1 Cytophagales bacterium
CCTTTGTAAGTGGCATCGGTGTCTGGAAAGTGCTGGCCAATGTCACCCAGGCCTGCAGCGCCTAGCAATGCATCGGTGATGGCATGCAAGAGCACATCGGCGTCAGAATGACCTAAAAAACCTTTTTCATGGGATATTTTAATGCCACCCAAAAACATTTCACGACCTTCGACCAATGGATGCACATCGTAGCCAAAACCTATTCTAAACTTCATCTTCAGTCTTTATTAGTCAACAAAAATGATTATAATTCGCATATATCACAATCTTGCTTTCAAGTAGAAGCACAATGAAGTAGCTTTACATTTTAATCTTTTACAATGGATATGAATTTAGAAGACGAAAGCCGCATAAAACAGGCTTTTCGCGATAAAAACTGGAACGAAATAAAGAGTGACGACTCTTGGACTATTTTTAAAGTGATGTCGGAATTTGTTCAAGCTTTTGAAAAAATGGCAAAAATAGGCCCTTGTGTTACTATTTTTGGTTCAGCCCGAACAAAACCTGAAAACATTTATTACCAAATGGCGGTCGAAATTTCGGCCAAACTAGTCAGGCATGGCTATGGACTAATTACAGGCGGTGGCCCCGGCATTATGGAAGCTGGCAACAAAGGAGCGCGTTCAGAAAAAGGGCGTTCTGTGGGACTAAACATCGATTTGCCTTTTGAACAATCGCACAATCCCTTTATTGACGGGGACAAACTCATCACGTTCGACTACTTCTTTGTGCGCAAAACCATTTTTGTCAAATATTCCCAGGGCTTCATTGTAATGCCCGGCGGTTTTGGTACACTTGACGAACTTTTCGAGGCCATCACCCTTATTCAAACAAAAAAAATTGGGGCCTTCCCTATTGTGCTCGTGGGTAGTGAATACTGGAAAGGTTTACTGGACTGGATGAAAACCGTTTTATTGGAAAAGGAACACAACATAAACCCCGAAGACATGAATCTATTTCATGTAGCGGACACAGCCAAAGAAGTGGTAGAAATAATCGACGACTTTTATTCAAAGTATTTGTTGCAACCAAACTTCTAGTGTGGCATTAGAAACACCATTTCATGGTTTTTAAAAACAAACTTCATAAATTGCCTACTTTCATTTCACGGCTCGTTCTATGCGCATTAAAATCATTAATCATTCCAAACATCCTTTGCCTCAGTACCAAACTGAATCTTCGGCAGGCATGGATTTGAGGGCTGAACTTCCCCAACCTATTAACCTAAAACCTTTGGAGCGCAAACTAATTGGGACTGGTTTATATATCGAATTGCCAAACGGTCATGAAGCACAGATAAGACCCCGCAGTGGATTAGCATTCAAACACGGTCTTACCGTACTGAATAGTCCAGGCACCATAGATGCCGACTACCGCGGTGAAATAAAAGTACTTTTGGTAAACCTTTCCGATACTGATTTTTTGATACACGACGGAGAAAGAATTGCTCAAATGGTTATTTCAAAACACGAAAATATTCAATGGGAATTAACTGAAGAACTGAGCCAAACAGAAAGAGGCACAGGAGGTTATGGCAGTACAGGCGTAAAATAAAATCAATCAATTTTAATAAACATATAACTATGAAAATTATTGTTCCAATGGCTGGTATGGGCAAAAGAATGAGGCCTCATACCCTTACAGTTCCCAAACCACTTGTACCAATCGCAGGCAAACCGATTGTACAACGTCTTGTAGAAGACATAGCCAAAGTATGTGGCGAAAAAGTAGAAGAAGTGGCTTTCATCATCGGTGATTTTGGAAAAGAAGTAGAAAAAAAACTTCAAGACATCGCCCAGTCTGTCGGAGCCAAATGTTCAATATACTACCAAACCCAACCTTTGGGAACAGCGCATGCGGTATATTGTGCCGAACCCTCGCTGGAAGGCAATCTGGTGGTAGCATTCGCCGACACGCTTTTCAAAGCCGACTTTAAAATGGACACAAACAATGATGGCGTAATTTGGGTACAAAAAGTAGAAGACCCCAAACCATTTGGCGTTGTGAAAATAAGCGATTCGGGACATATTACCGATTTTGTGGAAAAACCTGAAACATTCGTTTCCGACTTAGCCATTATTGGCATTTACTACTTCAAAGATGGCCGTTATTTGGCCAATGAAATCAAATATTTACTTGACAACGACATTAAAGACAAGGGCGAGTTCCAAATAACCAATGCGTTGGAAAACATGAAAAACAAAGGCACCAAATTTGTGCCTGGACAAATAAGCGAATGGCTAGATTGTGGAAACAAAAATTCAACCGTAGATACCAACAAATGTTACCTTGGATACCTTGAAGGAACAAAATTAGTAGCCGATTCTGTTAAGATGGAAAATTCAATAGTGATACAACCTTCTTTTATTGGCGAAAATGTGGTTTTACATAACAGTGTGGTGGGACCCTATGTGTCTTTGGGCAACGGAACCAAAGTCGCCAATTCAATTATCAGTAAAAGTATCGTGCAAGAAAACTCAAGCATTAAAAATGCGGTAATTAGCAATTCCATGCTGGGAAACAATGCTGCCTACGAAGGTCATGTGCGCGATTTGAGTATTGGCGACTTCAATGTCATTTCAGAGTAAAAAACTGTAAAATTGTTCTACTTCCATCTAAAGTCTATCCCTCTCGTTTGTCTATTTGTGGCAGGAAGCTTGATGCTTTCTGCCCAAAAGCGCCATGTAAAAGCTGAAAAACACTTTGTTTTAGAACAAACGACAAGACAGGCTGAAGAACTTTTCATAGAAGGGAACAAAGAATACATTTTAGGCCATTTTCAAAAAGCAGCCGATTTATTACAACGTGCCTTAAAAATTCAACCCAAAAATTCGGCCATCTATTTAAAACTGACCCAATGTTATGGTGAATTGAAGATGCTGGACAAAGCGTTTGAAATGTGCCAAAAAGCAGTGGAATTTGAGCCCGAAAATACTTATTATACTTATTTTCTGGCTCAAATGCATGAAGGAAGAAGAGAATACAAAGAAGCTCTTAAAATTTATGAAAAAACAATCAAAACATCTAAAGGCACAGAAAAATTATTATATGACATCGTAAAACTTCAAGTTTTATTGGACGAAGACAATGAAGCTATCAAAACCTACAACAAAATAGAAGAAATATTTGGCTTAGACGAAGACGTTATAAAACAAAGACAATTACTATACTTAAAACACAACCGGATACCCGAAGTTATCAACGAATGGAAGAAATTGATGGAAGTTAATCCAGAAAATGAGTACAGTTTGTTGGACTTTGTAGATATTTTGTATGATAAAAACCGACACGAGGACGCAAAAAATATATTGGAAGACTATATTTCCAAAAATCCCAACAATCCTTACGTATGCATGGCCTTGTTTAAACTGAATGAAAAAGAAGGAAAGCCAAACGAAGCTCATTCAGAACTTGTAAAAGCATTTCAATCCCCTGATATTGAAATAGATGCTAAAATTAATGTGCTCATTACCATACTTTCCCAAACAAATATTGATAGCTTGACCCAAAAAAGACTGATAGTTCTTGGAGACATATTAGTAAAAACACATCCCAGCGACGCAAAAGCCTATTCAATGAATGGCGACATCTTAAACCTACAAGAATTTAAACTAGAGGCTCTTTCCAACTACACAAAAACGGCCGAATTGGACAATTCCCAATTCCAGGTATGGGAACAAATCTTTGATATCTCCTCAGAACTGAATCTGAACGATACCATTATAAAATATGCAGAAAACGCCACAGAGGTTTTTCCGACCCATCCGCTTTTCTTCTTCTATGCAGGTATGGCCTATTCGAGTAAAAAAAACCATCTTGAAGCGTTGGAATGGTATGAAAATGGAAAAAAATTGGTTGTAAACAACAACGAATACTTGGTTCAATTTCTTATCCAAATTGGCGACAGCTACAACAATTTAAAAGAGTACATAAAATCTGATTCATCTTTTGAGCAAGCTTTGCGCATTGCGCCCGAAAATCCCCACGTTTTGAACAATTACAGTTATTATTTATCGCTACGAAAAGAAAGATTGGAAGATGCCAAAAAAATGTGCGAAAAAATGCTTGAAAAAAAAATCGATGAACCTGCTTACCTTGATACCTATAGCTGGGTATTGTACCAAATGAAAGACTACATCAATGCAAAAATACAAATTGAAAATGCAATGAAAAACACTGACGATGCCACTATTGTAGAGCATTATGGCGACATTCTATTTCAATTGGGAGAAAGCGAAAAAGCCTTATCAGCTTGGGAAAAAGCAAAAAAAGGGGAAGGATACTCCGAACTATTAGACAAAAAAATTGAAGACAAAAAACTATATGAATAAATCCGTTCCTGTTCTGATTATTTTTTTAGTTTTGCTTATTTCGTGCCGAAAACATTTTCAAAAAAGCCAACCACAAAAAAGCCAAAAAGCTACCATCAAAGTAAATGAAATAAATTTTGAATACTTCCAATCCAAAGCAAAGGTAGATTTTGACGATGGCACCAACCAATTTAGCTCAGATCGGAAGAGCACA
>DMUD01000318.1:5284-5437 GCA_003476475.1 Cytophagales bacterium
GATGGCACCAACCAATTTAGCTCGCCTCTCACCATTAGAATTAGAAAAGATAGTGTAATTTGGATTTCAGTCAACCCTGCTTTGGGTATTGAAGTAGTGCGTGCGCTTATCACAAAAGACTCTATATTCGTTATAGATAAAATCCACAAAGAT
>DMUD01000032.1 GCA_003476475.1 Cytophagales bacterium
ATGGCCGAATTGCAAACAATGATGGGCAAAGTGGGTTTGTACACTCGCCAAACTTACGGCAACTATAACTTAGCCCCATTCGACGAGCATCTTTCAGACCGAACAATCATTATTGCGAGTCATTAATATCTGAACTAAAATGTGGACTAATTTTTTTCTGCTTTTCCTGCTTACCCTCTCTCCTCTAGCGCTGTTTTCTTTTATGCCAAAGGGAAACCAAAAACTTTTCAAGCTGGTGTTGTCTTTTAGTGGCTCCTACTTGTTCTCGCTTACGCTTTTACACATTTTACCCGAAATATACACTAGTGCTACCAACCCGCTTTTGGTAGGAATTTTCATTCTAATAGGCTTTTTCCTGCAACTCATCTTGTCTTTTTTCGCCCAAGGTGTCGAACATGGACATTTACACCACACCCACAACCAAGACCACAGACTGCCGCTTTCGATAGTACTTTCCATTTCTTTGCATGCCTTCTTGGAAGGCAACATGCTCATACACCCTTTCCACCAACACGAAATGTCGGACAATACCAACCTGATGGTGGGATTGGTTCTACACAAAATACCTGAGGCTTTTGCCCTGCTTAGTATCCTTTATGGCTATCACACAAATAGGATATATGCACTTGGCATTTTTGTAATTTACGCATTGCTTAGCCCTTTGGGAATGATGACAGGAAATTATGCGTTTTTGATGGAATGGCTCACCCCCACTACCATGGGCTATGTGTTCGCCCTAATTGCAGGAAATTTTATGCACATTTCTACAATCATCTTCTTTGAATCAAGCCCGCGGCATGAATTGCAAACTGCGAGTACACTGGCCAAAATTCTAGGAGCTATTTGTGCAGTTGCATTCGAACTAAGTGTTTTTTAACGATTTCTATTTTGATGCAAAAGATTAAAATCTCGTTCATCATCAATCCTATTTCGGGAGGACAAAAAAAAGATCACCTTCCCAAGCTCATTTCCAAGTACTTGAACAAAGACAAATTCGATTTCTCGTTTCATTTTACTAAATACAAAGGACATGCCTCCGAACTTTCGGGAAATGGCTCTGCCGATTTTTATATAGTTGCAGGAGGCGATGGCACACTAAACGAAGTGGCGAGTAAACTCATTCATTCATCGGCTGGAATGGGCATTTTGCCATTGGGTTCGGGCAATGGATTGGCAAGGCATTTAGGCATAGAAATGAATACTGCAAAAGCCATCGAACAATTGAATACTGCCGAAGAATCGTACATAGACACTTGTTCGCTAAATGGCAAACCTTTTATAAACATGGCGGGCGTTGGTTTCGACGCACACATTGGTAAGATGTTTGCCGAATCGACCAAAAGAGGTTTCAAAACCTATGTGCTGCAAACTCTTAAAGAGTTTAAAAACTATAAATCCAAATCTTATCAGCTTAAATATCAAGACTTTGAAATAAAACATGAAGCTTTTTTGTTAAGCATAGCCAATTCTTCACAATACGGCAACAATGCTTTTATTGCCCCAAAAGCCGAATTGAACGACGGACTTTTTGATGTATGTCTATTGAAACCTTTCAAACTTTGGGAAATGCCAGGTATTGGTTTCCGACTGTTTAACAAATCAATCGACAAAAGCCCATTGATGCATTCTTTTCGTACAAACGAACTAATTATAGAAAGAGAAACAGATGGCGTGGCCCACTTGGACGGCGAACCAATGCATTTTGGTAAAACCTTGCACATGCGCATACATCCGAGTAGTTTGAAAATATTAGTCCCTAAGAAAAAGGGATTTAAAACCCAATTATGATACTAAATCTTTAATTTCAGAAACACATTTGGTCTATGAATTCAAAAGAATCCTTATACAACGCTTTTGCGGAGCTAATTTATTCGGTCATGATGGCCGATGGCATAATCAATGAAAACGAACTAAAAGCTATCTCGCTAATTTCCCAAAAACACCCAATTGATTATTTCATCAAAAAACATATTGAATCTGCCCATAAAGACATCAGCATCGCTCAAAGTTTTCTTCACACAATAGAGGTGTGTAAATCGCTGGGAAATAGGGAGGAATATCCGGAATTGGTAGAAATGGTTCAGAAAATAGGAAAAGTAAGCGGCGAGTTGGAGGAAGATAGCTTGCTCTCCATTTTTGTGGCCAATTTCAAACAAAAATTCTCACTTAGCTAAAAGGTCAATTTGCTTATAGTCAGCTTCGGAAATTGGCACATAATGACCTGTTTCACCTGATAAAATATCGCGAATTAGACAACGGTCCAAGAACGATTTTCCCACAAAATATGTACGCAACCACCCCTTACCAAGTCGATTCAATTCCTCCATCTCCATTTCCGACACTATCTTGTAGTAAGCTCGGTTTTGTAATTTGCGATATTGCGGAAACACGTAAAAGACATTAAATTTCAAAAACAATCTCAAATTACGCGTTTTGTAGAAAACATGCTCTCATTTAAATGCAATTATGATCAGTGTTTACGGAATAAAGAACTGCGATACTATGAAAAAAGCCTTTACATGGCTGGAATCCAAAGGATTGGATTATGATTTTCACGATTATAAAAAAAGGGGCATTACTTCCGAAAAACTAAACGAATGGTTGACACATTTTGATAAATGGCAACTGATAAACACAAAAGGTAGCACTTGGAAGCAACTATCGGACGAAGTAAAAAACCAAATAAAAACCAACCAAGATGCTGTAGCGCTGATGAAAGAAAAAAACTCGCTCATCAAAAGACCAATTTTAGAGGTGGGTAATAAACTATTTTTAGGGTTTCAACCCGAAGAATGGGATTTTAAATCTTAAACTTCCCAAATATTTCCCAAGTCCCTTTTACAGTGACCACAAAAAGTGGCCAAATGCACTATTTGAATTAAATTGCGAAAAATCTTTACCCTTGAAAACCAAAGGTCTTAAAAAAAACAAAGTAAATATTGTGACGCTGGGCTGTTCGAAAAACCTAGTCGATTCTGAAAATATT
>DMUD01000322.1 GCA_003476475.1 Cytophagales bacterium
TGGTTCATCGCTTCAAAAGCCATGCCCCCTGTTAGCGCCCCATCGCCTATAACGGCAATGTGTTGGCGATTTTGTTCATTTTTGATTTTGGAAGCCACCGCCATGCCCAATGCCGCCGAAATAGAAGTGGAAGAATGACCAACCCCAAAAGCATCGTATTCGCTTTCGCTTCTTTTAGGAAAACCTGACAAGCCTTTGTAAACACGATTAGTGAAAAAATTATCACGTCTTCCTGTCAAGATTTTGTGTCCATAGGCTTGGTGTCCAACATCCCACACCAACTGATCTTCGGGCGTATTGAAAACATAGTGAATGGCCACAGTAAGTTCTACAACACCCAAATTTGCCGCAAAATGCCCCCCATGTACGGAAACTGTATCAATAATGTATTGCCTCAGTTCAGTACAAATTTGGTAAAGCTCCAAGGGCTCGAATTTTCTCAAATCGGCCGGGGAATTTATTTTGGCGAGCATTTTACCGGGCTTTACAATCATACATTTCTACTTTCTTTTTAAACCAAATTATGAGAATATAGTTTAAAGCAATGTTGTCAATTTGTAAGGCAAGTTACATTTTTTTATTGGAATCATTTTCTTTGCTTTACATTCCCTAAGTTTCCAAAGAAATGAGTTTTGAAGTAAAACTTCCCCTATTTGAAGGCCCTTTCGATTTGTTGTTGTTTTTTATAGAACGCGACGAATTGGACATTTACGACATTCCCATTTCCAAAATCACTGCCAAATTTCTAGAATACCTGAAACACCTAGAACACATGAACATGGAAGTGGCCAGTGAGTTTATTTTGGTCGCGGCCACACTCATGAACATAAAATCAAAAATGCTGCTACCAAGAGCCGAATTGGATGAAAAAGGCAACGAAATAGACCCTCGCGAAGAGCTGGTACATAAACTTTTGGAGTACAAAAAATACAAAAGCGTAGTGCAGGAATTTGTGGTGCTAGAAGAGGTGAGACTTCAACAGGAAAAAAGAGGAAACATACTTTCTGAATTAAAAAAGCTATACCAATCAGAAAATGTGGAAGACGAGTTGCAAGACTTGAATTTGTATCGCTTGCTAAAGGTGTTCGAAAAATTAAACCGCCGCTACGAAGTGGAAATGGCAAAACCAGTACATACTGTGGTGCAATACCACTACACTATAGATGGACAAAAAGAATTTATTATTGAAAAATTGAAAAAACGAACGAAATTGGGGTTTTCTGAATTTTTTGAGGAATTCAAAGAAAGAATTGCCATTGTATTCAATTTTCTGGCCATATTGGAGATGCTCCAAATGGGGGTAATCAATATTTCGATAGGAGAAGGTTACAATAATTTTTGGATTGAATTGAAAGAAGGGCATGAAATTACCCAAAATTAGACTGACAAAATGGAGTGGTTTTACACATTATTGAATTCGCAAGATATTATCCAAAAAGGGGGTTTGGTGCTAGTTACACTAATCGTATTCATGGAAAATGGATTGTTTTTTGGTTTCTTTTTGCCAGGCGATTATTTGCTTTTTTCTGCAGGGCTATTGTGTGGCACAGGCGATTTCAAAGTTTCAATCGGCGTGTTGACCGCTTCCATTCTGACTTCTGCCGTTTTGGGTAGTTTTGTCGGATACTGGTTTGGAAAAGCACTGGGCAGAAAGTTGTACAAAAAACAAGACACGTTGTTTTTTAAACAAAAACACGTAGCACAAACAAGGCTTTACTTTATGAAATTTGGTGGACGTACGCTTATTTTTGGACGTTTTTTGCCTATCATTCGCACCTTTGCCCCCATTTTCGCAGGTGTTATTGAACTAGATTACAAACAATTTAGCCTATTCAATATTGCAGGTGGAGTGCTTTGGGTCATGACCTTGGTAGTGGGAGGATATTTTCTGGGAGAAAAATTCCCCAACTTGTTACACTATATTGAATATATCATCATCGCTTTTTTTGTGGTCACAAGCCTTGTGGTAATACGAACCCTGATGAAAGCGAGCAAGGGAATGCGAAAAAAATTAAAACCCAAAAAAGACATATAGCATTATTTGACAAGAACAAGTATATAATCAATATCACAGCAATTGAATCCCATTTTCCAAAACATACGAGTTGGCAAAAAGTACCGATTGGTTAATTATGGGGAAAGCAACCAGTTCCAGGTACTTCAAAAACTCTCCGAAAATAACTTTTTAGTAAAAAATATATTGACTTTAGAATCTTTTGAATTGGCCGAATTAGTACGATATGGCTTGGGCAAAGATTTCGAGATAAGGGAAATTAACGGATAAACCTCTTGTTTTCTGATGGCAAACATGGCTTTGCCTTCCAATCAAACAATCTCTTATTGCACAACAGATTACACCGATGTCATTTTTTGTTCAACACACCATGTATGCCATTGAGCATTTTTATGGCTTACATTCTATACCCATAAAAAAATAAGCTAAGCAAAAAACTGTAAAAAATCGTTGCCAAAAGGTTTAATGCTTGTTGGCTTAAGGGTACACCTTTCCTAAATACAGGCCAATGACATAATCGACTTGCTCGTCGATGGTGACATAGGAAGTGTCTAGGACGTAGGCATCAGCGGCCTTTATGAGTGGGTTTTCTTTGCGTGTAGTGTCTATCCTGTCGCGTTCGGATAGGTTTTGCAGTATTTCGTCCAAATCTACCTCTTGCCCCTTTTCCAAAAGTTCTTGTTGGCGGCGGGCAGCACGCAAATAAGCATCGGCTGTGACGAAAATTTTTAATTCGGCATTGGGAAACACATTGGTCCCAATGTCTCGTCCGTCCATCACCACACCTCCTTTTTTCGCCATTTTGCGCTGTTGTTCCACAAGCAGGTGACGCACTTCCGAAATGGCACTCACTTGGCTCACTTGTTCCGATACATACATTTTTCTAATCTCTTCTTCCACGTTCAGCCCATTCAGAAATATTTCGTTTATGCCGTTATGTTCGTTGCGATGAAACTCCAAGTGTATGTTTAAAAGCGCCCTCTTGACCTGTTTTGGGTTGCTGAGCGACACAAAGTTTTCCAAAAAATAGAGCGTAACCGCCCTGTACATGGCACCCGTGTCTATGTATAGGTAGTTCAGCCTTTCGGCGACCAGTTTGGCAGTAGTGCTTTTCCCACAACCCGAATAGCCGTCGATGGCAATGATTATTTTATGCATTAGCTCCGGAATTCATTGGGGCAAAAGTATCAAAATGTAGGATGCAAAGAAGTTTTGACCACAAAAAAAGCAATTTAGGTTTGTTAAAATGCAAGCTTCATTCAAAAAAAAAGGCAAGCTTGAAGGCTTGCCTTTTAGAAAAATTAAGTTTTTGTCTAGAAACGGAAACCGAAACGTAGTGAAGCATTTGCCCAAGGAGCAAATTGCAAACCAGTTTTGTTTTTGTCTAAAGCAACTTCTTTGATTGTGGTGGAAGCTGCAGGATCTTTGTGGTCAACAGTTGAATTGGTTTCTGTGGTTTCTACTTTTTTGAATGAGGTAGTAGTGAATCCCCAACCTACTTCAACGCCAAGGTATAGGCCTTTTGTGAAGTAATAATCAGCACCTGTAACACCCATCAAACCAAAACGGAAGAATCCATTTCCAGCTTGATTAATACCATTAATACCACCATTTTGACCTTTTACAAAACCTGGTGCAGCAGGTTCAACTAGTCCTGCACCTTTCACTTCGTAAGTATAAGAACCATCAAAATTTGGCTCTGAGTTTGAACCACCAGTTGTACCTGAAGTAACTTCTACCTTTGCATTACGAGAGTTTGAAGTCAATTCTAGGTAACCACCATAGTAGGCAGAAAGTCTTTCTGATACCAATACATGCTTTTCGATACCAGGCATGATGCTGAAAGTGAAAGAGCTTGATTTTACATTGATTTTGTTATTGTTAGCAGTTCCATCAGCGGCAGGATTAGCAGAAGCACCTGAGGTTGAAGTAGTAACAGCATCACCATAAGTGTTGTTGAAACCAGTGCGATCGATAGCAAAACCCAAACGGAATGCAGTGTTCTCGTTCAAAAAATAACGGAAGCGAAGTGCACTGTTGTTTAAGCCAAACATTCCACCTAATCCAGATGTGCCTGAGAATGGGGAAGCAGCATTTAATTCAACAGTGATGTTGCC